>CALVXN010000026.1 GCA_944371315.1 uncultured Bacilli bacterium
AATAAATGAAAATGATTATTATATATTAAATAATATTTAATATAAATAATATAGATATAAATAAAAAGAAAAAAAAAGAAGAAAAACTTGTTAATGTTTTAAAAAAACAAATTAAAAGTCATAAAAAAGCTTTTGCAATTTATGTAATTTTAAGAGTGTTTGTAATTTTGACCTTAGTTTTACAATTGCTTCATAAAAATTATGAAAATGTATTTTTGTGTATTTTAACATTATTTTTGTTTTTATTACCTAGTTTTTTTGAAACAAAATTTAAATTAGATTTGCCCGAGTCATTAGAAATAGTAATTTTGCTTTTTATATTTGCCGCGGAAATTCTTGGAGAAATTCAAAACTTTTATGGAATATTTAGTAATTGGGATACAATTTTGCACACAATAAATGGTTTTTTATGTGCAGCAATTGGTTTTTCTTTAATTGATATATTAAATAGGTATGAAAAATTACATTTAAATTTATCTCCATTGTTTGTTGCTATTGTAGGATTTACTTTTTCAATGACTATTAGTGTTCTTTGGGAGTTTTTTGAATATAATGCTGATGTTTATTTTAAAACTGATATGCAAAAAGATGAAATTATTACAAATATATCTTCTGTTTCACTAAATGAAGATGGGAAAAATGTTGCAGTAAAAGTTAATGATATTTTAGAAACTGACATTTTAACTAAAAATGGAACTATTAAAATTGAAAATGGTTATTTGGATATTGGCTTACATGATACTATGGAAGATTTAGGCGTAAATTTTATTGGAGCAGTAGTTTATTCTATTATTGGCTATATTTATGTTAAAAAAAGGAATGAAGCAGGTATTGCTCAAAAATTTATGGTTAGGATGAAAAAGGCATGAAATTATTTTTAAGATTTGGTAATGCCTTAGTTATCATCTTGTTTTTAATTTTAGTTTATATAGCATTAGATCATTTCAATTATTTACCCCAAAAAAGTTATACTGATTCAGATTTCAATGTTGATTTTATCGAAAGTAATGTTGATAAAGATAACGATGGTGTTGATGATTATAGTGATATTTTAACAGGTGCAAAAGAATTTGTTTCAAAAAAACCAAAATATAAAAGTTCATATTATTCTGGTGGATATCCAACTGATGATTATTATGTTTGTACCGATTTAATATGGTATGCTTTAAAAAATGCTGGTTATAATTTTAAAGAATTAATTGATAGAGATATAGAAGAAAATATAGAAGATTATGATATAGATGTTCAAGATAAAAATATAGATTTTCGTAGAGTTAGAAATATTTTAATTTTTTTGGACAAATGGACTGAGAGTTTAACAACCGATGCATCAGATTATGAAAATTGGCAAGGTGGGGACATAGTTGTTTATGAAAATCATATAGCTATAGTAAGTGATAAAAGAAATAAAAAAGGTATTAGTTATATAATACATCATGATGGTTATCATAAATATGAAGAAGATGCATTGGATAGAAAAAAAATAATAGGACATTATAGATTTAATTTAAAGTTGGAGGATTAATTATGGATGCTAAAATAAAAAAGAAAGAAATTGTAAAACAATTATTAAATGAGGATTTAAAAACTGATGATGAAAATGAATTAATTGAAATGCTTATTGATGAACCACTGGCAATAGATATTGATAAATTGGAAGATGAAAAGAGCACATTTAAAGATAAACTTGCTGATAAAATAACAGCAATAGCAGGTTCTTGGACTTTCATAATTATTTTTGTATCATTCTTAATAATTTGGATTATCTTAAATAAATGTTTAGAAGATAGTATTGATCCATATCCATTTATCTTACTTAATTTATTACTTTCATGTATTGCGGCATTGCAAGCTCCAATAATTATGATGAGTCAAAATAGAGAAGCTAAAAAAGATAGTATGCGTAGTAAAAATGATTATCGGACTGATTTAAAAAGTGAATTAATATTAGAAGTATTACATGATCAAATGAGTGAAATTGCTAAAAATCAAAGAAAAATATTAAAAATTTTAGAAGATAATGGAATGATTAAATCAGATAAATAACTTTAACTATATTATATATAGTTTTTTTAATATTTGATACAAAGGTTGATAATTATTTGTTAATTTACCGTATTTTTTTTCTATAATTTCAATGTTGATATTTTCATTTAAAATTTTACAATTATTATATGCATATGAAACAACTAAATTTTTATATTTATAGTTTTCAAGTTCATTAAAATATAATGGTGATAAATTATTATAAATAAAATTATTTTTGGGTGGATTAAAGTTATTTTTTAAAAAATACAACCAAGAATATTGATATAAATTGTCAATATCTACATTTATTCCATTGTTTTTAGGGCCTATAAAAAAAGTGGTATTTCTCATAAGAGAATTCATATCTCGTAATGTATAAAATTGAATCTTTGTTTTGTTATTTTTTTTAGGGTATTTGTTAATTATTCCGTCAATTGTTAAAATGTTTTTTATTTTGAATGTATTTGAATCTTTAAATATATTAAATTCAAAGTTTTTAATGTATTCATAAGTCATTCCATTGTTATCTTTTTCATAAAGTGCAGCTACAACAGGAAAATCTGAATTTTTTTTAGATATTGTAGTAAATTCTTTACTTGAAAAAATTACGCCTTTAATTAATTTATAATTATTTTTAAATTCTTTTAATAAATTAAAATTTTGTTTTTTTATTAGATAAGATAAGGGATGTAAAACACATATGTAATTTGCATTTAATTTATAGTATGCTTTTAAAAAACAAATTCCTAAGTCCCTAGTTATTAAGTCTTTATCACATGCTATATTTCCTTTGTTCCCTTTTTTGTAAATACTTGTAACATCATTATATGGAGGATTTCCTATAATAATAAGTTTATCTTTTTTTAGTATTTTATACTTTTTTCTGGAAACATTGATTAATGAATTTTCACAATATATTTCACAGCTTAAATAATTTTCTTTTAAAAAATTATAGGAAAATTGATCTATTTCTGTAGCTATTCTTCTTTTTCCTAAATGTGTAAATTTATTTAAAAAAGCTCCATATCCTGCTCCAAAATCAGCAATAATTGAGTCTTCATTTATATATTCATATATCATATTATAAACTAAATCTACTAAATAATTTGGTGTATATATACTACCACTTTTAACAACTTGTTCTTTATTTAAATGTATACTTTTTGATAAATCATTCATGTAAATCTCCTTTAAATATTATAAAACTAATAAAATAATCATGCAATAATTAAAAAATCTTTTATTTAATTTTTGTAAATGATATAATTTTCTTAGGTGATGTCTATGAAAAAAATAATTCAAATATAAAGATAAATGTTTTTGATGATAATATTATTGTAAGTGTTCCAATAATTTCCCAAGGTAAATTTAGATGTAAGACTAGAAATAATTTTCAAGAATTTGGTATAGGTGTTGCTCCAAAATCAGACATAATTTCCGAAAATGCTTACATGGAATGGCAAATTGGCTATGATTGTAAAGTATTAGATAATGATAAAGAAACGACATTACCTAATTTAGTGTTTATTGGTTCTAATGGTAAACAAAAAAATCCTTATGAATTATCAGAAATTTTATATTATATGGTTAAAATAAATTTAATTAAAAAAGAAGAAATTGATGAATTAATTAATATAATAAATGGTATTAATGAATTTTTAGATGAAAAATATAAAATAAATTCTAAGATAGAAAATAATACTTTTATAAATAATTTAGAATTTTATAAATCAACTATTACATTGCCAACTTTTAATATGATAGATAGGTTTAGTAATGTGATTATTGAAATAATGATTTCTAAACAACAATTTGCAACAGGAGTTCAGCCAATGGTTTATTTGAACATTCCTATATCTGAATTTGAAAATGGCTCAAAACTAATAGGAAATAATTCTAAAAATATTCCTTATGGTTTATTTAAAATTGATGGTAGAAGGGTAGAATTATTTAAAAATTTATTTATATGTTTTGGTATGTGTTCAAAAAAACATAATCATGATATATTAGAAATATTAAAATTAATAAAAAATAATTAAAAAACATCTTATATTTTTTCAAGATGTTTTTTTAATAATTTGTAATATATAAATCAATGTATTCTTCAAGAGTCAAATCATTTTCATAAATTATTTTTGCATTTTCTTCACCAACATATCTAATATGCCAGTTTTCAAATTGGTATCCAGTAATATTTGTTTTATCTTCTGGAAATCTTATTATAAAACCAAATCTATATGCATTATTACTTAACCAATCATAATCTTCATCTGTAAGTCTTATATCACTAGATAGTGCAGTATTTCTTAAATCTATTGAAAGCCCAGCTTGATGCTCTGAATATCCGGGTCTAGCTGAATATGTATCAGCTGCTTTTACTCCGTCGCTGGCAACATAATTATTATATAGTGTTTTTTGGAAGTTATAATCTCTATATGCAGTAGTAGGCATTAAATTTATTCCAATTTCTTCTTTAGCGGCTTCTTGTAATTTTTTAAATGGTTCAATAATAATTTCTCGCATAGGAACATTATTTCCATAAGCACCAGGTAAATAACCTAAATCATTAGGTTTATAATCACTAGGTAAATAATTAAATTTATTAACTAATACTAATAAATCATTAGGGTTTGTTACTTCTTTTGTATCAGTATATGCTGGTAAATCTAAATTTATATTTACATATGTAACAACAGTATCGTAATCATAATCATTTTCTTGATAGAAGGTTTTATAACGTTTTATTTTTTCAACATCAAAATTTTTGATTTTATAATAGTTACTTAAATCAATATAGTCTAAATCTTTTAGTTTATTAATATTTTTTTCACTTAAATTAAATATATAATTTATTTCCTTGCCAGTATAACCTTTGGGTAAAAATGTAGTTATTATTTCAGAAAAATTATCTTGATTATTAAATTCAATATCTTTATATTCTTTTAAATATTTTTCATCATATATATTATTTAATAAAACATATTCTAAAGTTTTTGAATACTCACTTTTATTAATATTATGTTCTTTCATTAAAGTTTCTACTTTACCGTTTACCTTTGTATTTTGATTAGTGTTTTTATAAATAAATATACTAGCAATTGCAACTACTAAAATTACTATAAAAATCATAAATACTTTAAAACTTTTTTTAACTTTTTTCCTTTTTGACATGTTTATCACCTTGTTAATTATATCACATTTATATGTAATTAAATGTAGTTAAAAAAAATTATATGTAAAGATTTGTCCTATTCAAAAATTATAATTTATTGCTTTTTTACCCTTTTTATGGTATAAATCTAAATGAATTGTTAGGAGAGATTAATTATGTTTGAATATATGGGAGATAGAATAAGTAATGCTATTAAAAATATTAAAGGTATGGGAAAAATCACTGAAGAAAATATTAGTGATGCAATGCGAGAAATTAGAATAGCTTTACTAGAAGCTGACGTTAATTATCAAGTTGTTAAAGAATTTGTTAATGATGTAAAAGAAAAAGCTTTAAATGCGGAAGTTGGAAAAAGTTTAAAACCAGATGAACTTTTTATAAAAATAGTAAAAGATGAACTTGTTAATTTGCTGGGGGGAGATTATGTTCCTTTAGAAGTAAATAAAAAGCCAACTATTTTAATGCTTGTAGGATTACAAGGAAGTGGTAAAACTACTACTGCTGGTAAGTTAGCAAATTATTTAAGAAAAAAACATAATAAAAAAGTTTTATTAGTTGCAGCAGATATTTATAGACCTGCTGCTATTGAACAATTAAAAACTATTGGTAAAGAATTAAATATCAATGTATTTAGTGAAGATAAAAAAGTAATTGATATTGTTAGTGATGCCATTAATTTTGCAAATGAAAATAATAATGATTATATAATTATAGATACTGCTGGACGTCTTCAAATTGATGAAGAATTAATGCAAGAGTTAAAAGATATTGATACTTTAATTCATCCTCATGAAAAAATATTAGTTATTGATGGATCAATGGGACAAGATGCAATAAACGTAATAACTGGATTTAATGAACAACTTGATTTAACTGGATGTATTTTAACTAAGCTTGATGGAAATACCAAAGGTGGTGTAGCATTATCAGTTAGACATTTAACTAATATTCCAATAAAATTTGTAGGTAATTCAGAAAAAATGGATGGTTTATCTGAATTTTATCCTGAAAGAATGGCTGAACGTATTTTAGATATGGGAGATATTTTAGAAATAGTTTCTAAAGTTGAAGATGTTATTGATGAAGATGAAGCTAAAAGACAAGCAATAAAAATGAAAAAAGGAACATTTGATTTAGAAGATTTTTTGTCCACTTTAAAACAAATTAAAAAATTAGGACCACTTGAAAATATTTTAAAAATGTTACCTCAAGCTAGAAAAATGGGACTTAACAATGTTTCAATTGATCCAAAAGATTTAGCACATGTTGAAGCAATTATTCAATCAATGACTAAAGAAGAAAGAAGAAAGCCAGAAATATTAAAAGCATCTAGAAAGCAAAGAATAGCTAAGGGTAGTGGAAGAAGTGTTGAAGAAGTAAATAGATTATTAAAACAATTTGATACAATGAAAGAAATGATGAAAAAAGTAAGTAGTGGTAACTTTAAAATGCCATTTTAAAAGAGAACTATAAAATTTTTCTAAGTTCTCTTTTTAAATGCATATTATATTCATCAATGTTTTGATTTGGATTAATTCCCAATTTATTTATTTCACTTAAATATACTTGCGGTAGTAGATTTAAGTTAATATCCATTATCCTTTTTAATAAATAAAATGCTTTATCTGGATCATTTAAATAAACCATATATAATTCATTAACTATACTTTGGGCAATTATATATATAAAATATTCTGATGGTCTGCAATCTAATAAATCACTTAATTCTCTTTGATTAGCAAAATTTACAAATGAATCTATATTTTTAATTAAATCGCCTTTACTTTGAAATTCATTTATATCTACTGCACTTAGTATACTAAATTCTTGAAATAAACTTTTAGCATTTTCAGTTGTCATATCCCAAGTTTCAAATTGCGTAACTATTGCAGATTTTTCAAATTCTTTAATTTTAGAATAATAATCAGTACATATTAATTCAAAAAACATACTTACTATTTCTACAAAAGGTTTTAAATTAATAAAAGCATTACTATTGTAATTCATTAATTTTTGAATACCATGTCCATATTCATGGGCAAGAAAAGCTACATCAGTAAATTCATTTTTTCTAGCTAACTGAACAAAAAATGATTGATCATATGGAATAAAAATTGAAAATGCACAAATGTTATGATATTTAATACGGGCAAAGTGCAAATTTTTTCTTTGATAATATAACTTACAAAATAATTCAAATATTTCTTTTGTAGTTCCGTTTTTAAAAAAATCATGCACTAAACCAACTAATTCTTTGTTATTTACATCAATCTTAGGGAATGGAATTTCAGTTATATCATCATTTGTTACTTTGGAAATGTCACTTATAAATGGCCATAAAAATCTATACGAAGTTAAAAAATTGTAATCTAGCAATATTTGTTCTTGACAATTTTTAGCTTTAGTTTGTTTATAATTTAAATTATCTAATATAATACTAATTGAGGCATCTAATATTTCTTTTTCTTTACCAGTAGCATTTTCCCTTAATTTTTTAAAAAATCTTAATTTTTTTCTAAAATCTCTATTATACCAATTTAATTGCATATTCCTCACCATTAAAAACAGATATTATATATATTAACATAAATTATTTAAAATAAAACATAAATAATTGCTTTAAACCATATTGCACTAAAATTGCAACTAAAAAAGGAGAACTATAAAATCTTTTTAAGTTCTCTTTTTAAATGCATATTATATTCATCAATGTTTTGATTTGGATTAATTCCCAATTTATTTATTTCACTTAAATATACTTGCGGTGGTAAATTTAAGTCAATATCTATTATTTTTTTAAGTAAATAAAAGGCTTTTTCTGAATCATTTAAATAAATCATATATAATTCTATAACAATACTTTGAGCAATTATATATATAAAATCTTCTGATGGCCTACAATCTAATAAATCACTTAATTCTCTTTGATTAGCAGAATTTACAAATGAATCAATATTTTTAATTAAATCACCCTCACTTTGAAATTTATTTATATCTACTATACTTAAAACGCTAAATTCTTGAAATAAATTTTTAGCATTTTCTGTTATCATATCCCAAGTTTCAAATTGTGTAACTATTGCAGATTTTTCAAATTCTTTAATTTTAGAATAATAATCTGAACATATTAATTCAAAAAACATGCTTACTATTTCTGAATAAACAATCAAATTATTATATAAATTAGGGCTAAAATTAGATAAAAGATGAATACCATGGCCATATTCATGAGCTAGTATTGCAATATCATTAAATTCATTTTTTCTGGACATTTGAACATAAAAAGATTCATCATATGGTAAATAAAGAGAATTTGCATAAATAGTGGGATCTTGTGATTTTAAAAAATATAAACTTTTTCTTTCCTTATATAATTTACAAAATAATTCAAATATTTCTTTTGTAGTTCCATTTTTAAAAAAATCATGAACTAATCCAATCAATTCTTTATTATCTACATTAAGTTGAGGATAAGGAATGCTAGTTATATCATCATTTGTTATTTTTGATATATCATTTACTAATGACCATAAATATTTATATAAAGTTAAAAAATTATAATCTAATAATAATTGATCTTGATAATTCCTTATTTTAATTGATTTGGATTTTAAAATATCTAATATAATATCAATTGAAGCATCTAGTAACTCTTTTTCTTCCCAAGTTGCATTTTCCCTTAATTTTTTAAATATTTTAAGTTTTTCTTTTAGTTCTCTATTATAAGGATTACGTTGCATAATATATCCCCCTTTAAAAATATATGTTACATATATTAACATAAAATATTTAAAAATAAAATGTTTATAATTATTTAATACTTTATATTTAAAAACTTTAATGATATAATTTTTTATAGAATAGGTGATTGATATATGCAAAAAGTTAATACAAAAAAGAAAATAATACTTGCTATTATTGGTTTATTAATATTGGTTATTATTGCTTTATTAATTGGTAAATTTACTTTTTCTTATTTAGGTGCAGATATAGGGGAAGATGTTAAAAATGAAGGTGAAATAACTGCATCAGGGGATACAATAATATTTAGTAAAGGTAATAATTTATCTTTAAGTGCTACAACGGATAATTTTAATGCAACCAGTGGTAATTTAACAGATACTACTAATCCATCAGTTAGACTTATTGCTAGTAGTAAAACAAATGAAGCAAGTGCAACATATTATGCAGGTATTAAAATTTCAAAAAATACATTTACATATTCTAGTGGAACGACTGCTGAATTAATTTTAACGGTTCGTGATGAAACTGGTGCATTAGTTACTACTAGTAGTGATGATTTAGATTATGTTACTGTTAATGGCATATCTGGTTTTGATATAACTGGTAAAATTGGTGCATTCAATATTTCTTCTAAGCATCCAATTAATACTAATTCATCAACTAGTGGAACAACACATACATGGACATTTACTTTAACTTTTGTAAATTTAGAAACGGATCAATCAATTAATGAAAATGCAATACTTGATATGGATGCTATATTACAAAAAGATGAAATAGTTATGCCAACATTTGCTGATTTATGTCGTGAAGATAATTCAAATACATTCGCTTGTAAAATTGCAACAATATATACGACCGATGGAGAAAATGGATTATATTATCATGATGGAGTAGGAACATATACTAATGCTGATCAAGAAGCCGGAGATAATTCATATAGGTATAGTGGAGCAGATCCAAATAATTATGTGTGTTTTGGAAGTGATGCTGATACCTGTCCAGATGAATATTTGTATCGTATAATTGGTGTTTTTGATGAAAATCACGATTATGAATATAATGTTAAATTAATAAAAGCAGATTATACAACTAGTGTTATGCTCGGAACTGATGGAAGAGATTATAATGGTAATTATCCATCTATTACTTCACATTATATTGGAAATATGGATACAAGCACAATAGCAATATATAGATGGAATTATGATACAAGTGTAAGTTCACTCGGATCAAATAATTGGACAACAAGTGAACTAAATAAAATAAATTTAAATTCTAATTATTTAAATTATTTAGGAATTTTATGGAATAATATGATAGAAGATTCAATATGGCATTTAGGTGGAATGTTATCATATAACAATACAACAAAAAATTTTTATGTTGGAGAAAGAAATAATAATGGATATAGTAATAATCCAACAAAATATACAGCGAAAATAGGGTTAATGTATACAAGCGATTATGGATATGCAGCATATCCACATGCATGGGTAACAAATTTAAGTTCATATGATTCAACGATAATAAAAGAAAACAATTGGTTATATTTAGGATTAAATGAATGGGGAATAACCTCGAATTCTTCTTATAACTTTCACGTGTTCTCTTGGGGAGCAACTTCTAGTTTGAACTCTTCTGCCGCATTTATTGAATGTTCTATTAGGCCTGTCTTTTATCTGAAGTCTAATATCTTGTATGCCAGTGGAGATGGGACTAAGGATTCGCCATTTAGAGTAGGGGTGTGAGGAACCTAGAAAAAGGCCACGTCGGCATCTTAAACCGACGTGGTCCGGGTTATCAGCAAAAAATTAAACAAACAATTAGGGAATTTACACAAACAAATATTTGTGCTATAATACTAATTGTTTTTTTATGGGGGGATTTTTGTGAAGAAGGAATATATTGAAAAAATAGCAATTGCTTTAAAATCAAAAGGCTTTAAAAATACTACTTGTATTTCTATGGCTTTAATAATGGCTTTTGGATTAACTAAGGGAAGTGTTGAATATAATAAAGGGGTTAAAGCATTAGGAAAAGATGTAACTATTGATTATGATGAAATAAAAACGGAACTTAAAGGATATTATGATAAATCTAAGCAAGTAATAGAAAAAGAAGAAGTAATAACTGCAAGTTCGTATGGCACTGAGTTAGAAAGCAAATATACAGATGTTATTGAAGATGAAACAAAACCAATATATATAGAAGCAGAAGTAACTCGTGTTGAACCAGAAGAAAAAGAATTAACAAATGAAGAAAAGATTGCTTATATATTAGAAAAATATAATTTAACAATGGATCAATTTAATGTTATAGCAGCAATAATTTTAGCAGAGGCTCAAGCTAATAATTATGATGGAGCTTATGATATAGTTAATGCATTATATAATAGAACTTGGAGTAAAAGATGGGTTGGTTATATAGAAGGATTAATGAATTGTGATACAGGAAGAAATTTATATACACAAGCTACTGCATTATCTCAATTTGAAGTATATACAAATGGGGGATATTTGCAATTTTTAAATAATAGCTGTTATTTAGTTGGATATCAAGCAGTAATTGATATGTTATATTCTCAAGAATCACATCATAATTTTATGAGTTTTTATGCAGATCCTAATGAACCAAATGGGACTCATTTTCATGATGTATTAACTGATGAAGATAGAATAGTTTTAGAAAATTCTAGGTAATTATTTAAAATTAGAGAAAATGTAAATTTGCATTTTCTTTTTATATACTATATAATTGAATTGGTGATTATTTATGCAAATTGAGAAGGTAGAGGAACCGATTATCGCCGTAAGGCGTAGTCAATATCCAGAAGATAATAAGAGCGAATTTTTATTAGTTGGTAGAAGTAATGTAGGAAAAAGTAGTTTTATTAATACAATAATTGAAAGAAAGAATTTTGCTAGAACATCTTTAAAACCAGGGAAAACCCAAACTTTAAATTTTTACTTAATAAATGATTTGTTTTATTTAGTAGATGTTCCAGGTTATGGATATGCTAGTGTAAGTAAAGATACACAAAAAAAGTTTGGTCTCATGATTGAAGAATATTTAAAGAATAGAAGTAATTTAAAACATGTTTTTTTACTTATAGATTATCGTCATAAACCAACTGAGGATGATGTCCTAATGTTTGAATTTTTAAAATATTATAATTTAGATATTACAATTGTTGCTACAAAATATGATAAAATTAGTAAGAATAATAGAGTTAAACAAGATAAATTGATAAAAGATACTTTAAAATTATGTGAAGATGATAATTTTATTACTTTTTCTACTGTAACTAAAAAAGGACGTAGTGAAGTTTTAGAAATAATAGAAAGCAAAATTTAGGTGATATAAATGAATAAAAAGGGTTTTACGCTAGTTGAAGTTTTAAGCGTTATTGCAGTTTTAGCAGTTATTTTGACTATATCTGTAATGAGTATTAGTGGAATTAGGGATAAATCTTTAAAAAAAATATTAGAAACTAAAATAGAACAAATTGAACAAGCAGGAATATTATATGGTCAAGAAAATCCTGATAGTTTAAGTAATACTAGTTGTGGTGAGATAACAACTATAAATAAAGAAGGAGAGGAAAGTAAATTTACACCTGAATTTTGCGTAGATGTTACAGTAGGTAAGTTAATTGATGGTAATTATATTGAAAAAAAATATTTAGAAGATGATTATGATATGATTAATGATGTTACTAATAAAAGTATGAAAGAAGATACAGTAACTGTATATCGTAAAAATAATAGAATATATGCAACTATGAAAGAAATTAAAAGTAATAGTTAAGGGGGATTTATGCAAACAGTATGTTTAATAGGAAAACCAAATGTAGGAAAAAGTAGTATATTTAATAGATTAATTAAAGAAAAAAAAGCAATTATTATGGATACACCAGGTATAACTAGAGATAGAATATATGGAACAGTCCATTATAAAGATAAAAAATTTCATTTAATTGATACTGGTGGAATTAGTTTAGAAAATGATGCATTTGATAAAGATATTATAATGCAAGCACAGTTAGCAATTGATGAAGCAGATTTAATTCTTTTTGTTGTTGATGGATTAAATGAGTTAGATAATAATGATTTACATATAAGTGAAATGTTACATAAAACTAAAAAAGAAGTCATTGTAGTAGTTAATAAATTAGATAATTCTAAAAGAAAAGATAATATTTATAATTATTATGAACTTGGTTTTTCAAATGTAATTGGTGTAAGTGCAGAACATAATATAGGTTTTGATACATTATTAGATACAATTACTAATGATTTAGTGGAAGAAGAAATAGTCATAGATAATACAATAAAGTTTTCTGTTATAGGAAGACCAAATGTAGGAAAAAGTAGTTTAATAAATGCTTTACTTAATGAAAATAGATCTATTGTAAGTGATGTTGCAGGAACAACTAGGGATGCAATTGATACAAAGTTTAAATACAATCATGAAGAATTTACTGTAATTGATACAGCAGGAATGCGAAAAAAGGGTAGAATATATGAAAGTGTTGAAAAATATAGCTTAGTGCGTAGTTTAAAAGCTATTGATCGAAGTGATGTTTGTGTATTAGTAATTGATGCATCTACTGGTATTATTGAACATGATAAACATATTTTATCTTATGCTATTGAAGCAGGTAAAGGAATTGTTTTAGCAGTTAATAAATGGGATACAGTAAAAAATCCAGATAAAGCAATAAGAGAATGGAAAGAATTAATAAAAAATGAATTTCAATTTGTTTCTTATGCTAAAGTAGTTTTTTTAAGTGCTTTAACCAAAAAAAGATTAAATACTTTAATGCCTGAGGTTATAAGTGCTTATGAAAATAATAAAAAAGAAATTAAAACATCAGTTTTAAATAATATTATTATGGAAGCGGTAAGTATTCATGAACCTCCTTCATATAAAGGTAAAAGATTAAAAATATATTTTGTAAATCAAAGTGGAAGTAAACCTCCAAAATTTACATTTCAAGTTAATAATAAAGGATTAATTCATTTTAGTTATGAAAGGTATTTAGAAAATCAATTAAGAAATAATATTGATTTAACTGGAACCCCAATAATATTGCAATTTAAAAACAAAGGAGATGAATAACTCCTTTATTTTTTTGTCCTTATTCTAGCACATTCAATAAAAGCAGTATTGATGTTTTCACCATTACTATTTTTATAAGTATCATTTAAATATAAGAAATCTTTTCCATTAATAGCAAATGTAGGGTTACCAAATATATTTTCCCAAGTATTTAAAGAAATGGCACAGTTGTTAGCTAAATCATAAACTATATTTTTTTCACTATCAATTATTACTGAATGCTCAAAATAGCCTTTAAATGGTAAAGGTAAACGATAATAAGCCCCAAACAAATTGGTATGTTTAGCAATTATTAAACTTGTTAAACTATGACAATAACCTTGTCTATGCTCAGGGGGTATTTCTTCTAACCCTAAAGCATTACAAGCTGATGCTATACTTATTTTTCCATATAAAGTATTTAATATAAATCCATCTTCTAAAATAGTATATCCATTTAAAATAAAAAAGGATTGTAAAGCTGCTTTTAATAATTCTTTTTTTATTGCGTTACTTTGATAATCATCAATAGCTTGCATACTAAGTATAAATTCTGAATTAAATCTATAACCATTATTTTTTAAAAAAATAAATAATTTTTCTATAAGAGATGGATTATTAGAATTTAATATCCATGAAAGAATTATTCTAAATTTATTGTTATCATCTAAATCGTTTAAATTCATTCCTAAGAAAAATGTATCTTCTAATTCTTTTGATACTAAATTTAAAGTTTGTTCAAACATTTTCTTATTCATTTTTTCTCTGTAATCATACATAAAATGTAATTCTTCAACACTTAAATTTAGTAAAGATTTCTTAGTTTCTTCTATATCAAGCATAAAAATACTCCTTTCTTATTTATGTATCAATTAAAATCTATTTGGCATATATTATCTTAGAGGTGTTTTAATGAAATTTGGTGATGATTTTTTTAAAAAAGTTGAGAAAAAAACAAAGGTGGATAAAAATACTATTTTATCTCTTGCTCAAAAATTACAAAATGGGAATATGAAAGATGAAAATACTTTAAGAGAAGTTATTGATACTTTATGTAAAATGACTGGTAAAAAAGTATCAAAGGAACAAAGTGATAAAATTATAAGTAAAATTGTTAATGATAAAGTTCCTCAAAATGTTGATAAAATGTTTTAACTTAAAATAGATTATTTCTATTTTTTTTCTCTTATTCTTTTAGCTTCTTCAATATATTCCATACCTATTGGAATACCTAATTTTTCTTTTATTTTATTGTGTAAATATAATAGTTCATAACCAGAAATCATAAATGATATTGGATATAATTTTTTCCATAAATCAAAGTCTATTGTGAAATTATTAGCTAAATCATATACGGTATTATTTTCTGGATTTACTACTACTGAATGTTCTATATAACCACTAAATTGTTCTGGAATATAACAATATGCACCATAAAATTGTGGATGTGTTAATAAAAAATTTGTGGTAACATTGTGGCAAAGGTGCTTTCTTAAACTTGGGTGTATAGGATCTATATTTAAACTTTTATCAGCTCGTTTTATGGTAATATCACCAAATTTTGTAATTAATTTGTGTTCTGTGGCATTAATAGGTAATATTTGACTTATACCAATCATTCCATTTGAAACTGTAAAAAAATCTTGTGGATTTAAAGTTCTACTTAAAAACGAATCTAAAAAAGATGCTATTAAAAGTATGTTTTGAGTATCATTATAATGTTTTTCTTTTAAAATAGCCATTAATCTTTTTATTTCATTATAATTTCTTGATTTTAAGACAATAGCAATAAAAAATATTAAATTCATTGAGTAATGTTCAGAATCCTTATCATTTAAACAATCCAATTCTGCTAATATGCTTTTAGCAATTTGATTGTTAATAAATTTAACTTTTTCTTGTCTATTATTATAGCGATTATGTAATTCTGAAATTGAGTAATTTTTTAACATATTACATATTTCTTCAAAAGTAGTCATAAATATTTCCCTCTTTTTTTATTAATGTTATTATATATAAAATGTTAAAATTGTCAAGAAAAAATGCTGTTAAGATTTTTTAGAAATGTTACATTTTTAATTATTTAATAGATAACAAACAAAGGTGAACTTTGTTTGAATAAAAATTGTAATTTATGAAATCTAAAAAGCAAGGGTCAAGATGA
>CALVXN010000027.1 GCA_944371315.1 uncultured Bacilli bacterium
ATAACAGTTTTTAATTTTTGAGTGTTTTCTCTTTTTTATTTAATAATTTACTTTCCCACATCTAGTTTACTACATCATCTTTTTTTAGTGATTTGCATTAAAGCGTATTTTATGATATAATTTAGAGCATACTGAAAAAAGGAGAGTATAATATAATAAAATGAAAAAATTTATTATAAATTATAAAAAAACTATTTTAGTATGTTTATTTTCAATGATTATGATTACGAGTTTGTTGTTAATCAATTGTAATTTATATAATAAAAATAATAAAAATTTAATTGTTGAAGCAAATAAAATGAATATTGAATCTAAAAGAGTTCTAACTGAAGATGAACTATTTAATATATTTTTAAATAAAAATGATGAATTAATTATTTTTTTAACAAAAACATTTCAAATAAATAAGGATAATTTTGTAACGCATTTAAAAAAAGATTATAATGAAATGAATATTCTTAATGAAGACAATGTAGAACTTATATTAATCGAATATCTTTTAGATTTAGAAGATAAAGAAAATGGTTTATTTGATAATACTATAATTAAATGTAATGATTCAAAAGAATATATGGTAGCATTAATTAAATATTTTACTGAAATATATAGTAATGTTGATTTTTCTATAGCATGTGCTATAGCTCAAATAGAATCTAATTATAGTGCATCGAGTATGCTTAATAAAAATAATATTTTTGGTGGTATGTCAAATGGCTCTTTAATCAAATATAAAAATATAGAATATGGTATTTTAAGATATATTAAATTATTAAATGTTGGATATTTTAATAAAGGGCTTACTACTATTGAAACTATTGGAAAAGTATATAATCCAACATATAATTCCAATGGTGTAAAAATAGCTAAGCCTAGTTGGGTTAAAAATGTCACTAATGCCTTAGACGAATATGTTAATTATGATATCTTTGTCGATTTATCTGTTTTAAATTCTTTAAAAAATGTTGAATAATTAATGTAGTTTTGTTATAATTAAATTACCTAGAGGTAAAGTAATGTCTATATAAAACCGACTAGATATGATATACGGGAATCTAATTGAATTGCGGTGTAGAAGACTTATCCATTAAGTGCATAAGGATCCTAAAGTAATTCATGTGATACCCACCTCGCGTGAGCGGGTTTTTATCACTGCGTTACTTCCCTCTGGGTTTTATTATGGGTGATTATAATGTTTGATAGATTAATAAATTTAATTGGAGAAAATAATTTTAAATTAATTAAAAACAAAAAAGTATTATTAGTTGGTGTTGGAGGAGTAGGGGGATTTACTCTTGAAGCATTAATTAGAAGTGGAATACATAATATTACTATTTACGATGATGATACAATTGAATTAAGTAATTTAAATAGACAAATTATAAGTAGCTTAAATAATATTGGTAATAAAAAAATAGATGAAGCAATAAAACGCGCTAAATCTATTAATAATGAAATAAATATATTTGGATATACTGAAAAAATATCAGAAAAAAATATTGAAGATATTGGCAAATTTGATTATATTATAGATGCTTGCGATGATTTAAAGGCTAAGGCTTTGTTAATAAAATATGCTTTAAAAAATAATATAAAAATTATTTGTGCTTTAGGAACTGGTAAAAGAATAACTTCTGATAATATAGTAATAAAAAAGCTAAAAGATACTAAAAATGATCCTTTAGCAAGAAATTTAAGAAAATACATTTCAAAGGAAGGTTTATCAATGAATATTCCTGTTATTTATTCTGAAGATTTACCAATGAATAACGATAAAGTTATTTCATCAAGTATATTTACACCAGCTATTGTTGGTATTAAATTAGCTAATTATGTTATTAGCGACATTATTCAGCAATAAAAAATTATTAATTATATATATTTTTATTATTTTTTAAATCGTTCTCTTACTCTTGTTAAGAGAGTTTTTTTTGGTTGCCTTAGTAAATTTGGATTTTCTTTTAATGTATTTGCATAATGGCTTACTTCGTCTTCTTTTATGTTTTCATCAAAAGTTGAATAGGGTGCAAAAATAGGATAAATATATTTGTGCGATTTAGTATTTTGGTTATTGCAATCTAAAGCATATTCACCGCGATATATTTTTTCAAGCTTTTTTATATGGTTTTGGTCATTTAAACCGGTATCAGTAAGAATTAACTTTCTAATCTCTTCAATTAAAGCAGAATTTTCATCAAAAGTTTCGCTATAGTCGTATCTTGCTATAAACGCCATGTCATACATATGATATGGGCTATTTATATTAGGGGTAGAAGTAGCTACTTCAAATAATAGTTTTCTTATTTTTTCATTACCTATTTCTCTTATAATTTGTAAATCTTGAATATGATAAGGACTTGAAACAAAATTAGGATTTGTTACTAATTTGCATAATCTTACTAAAAATGGTAAATCATTAATTTCTTGGAGAAAATTAATATCAAAATCAAAATAAGGATTATTTACGAAATTTATATTTTTTATAATAAAACTTATAGGCAATACTATGCTTTCTGGCAATGTATTTAAAAAGTTTAATATAGTTATGTAGTTTGGAATTTTATTATTTGAAACATATAAGTGCGGTTTGTATAATTGTGTCCTAGTATAATCATCTATTAAACCTTGGTTTATACAACTTCTTATATCACCAGTTATAAATATGTATATAGCCATTGTATGTCTTAAACTAGGCGCAACATATAAAGCTGCAATTTCATTTTGGTAATATTGGCCATTAATTATTGTTTTAATTGTCATCAAATTGAATAAAAAATCTACTGAAACAGGATTTTCAGATAATATTTGCATATTTGCTAAATGATATGTATCTTTTAAAGAGCAATAGTCAGATGCTAATTCCATTAATAGTTCAGCAGCTTTGCTTTGATTATTTATTTCTCTAATTATCAATTCTAAGTCTTGACTGTGATAAGGACTATTTATAAATTCTTTATTTTCTAAAAGCACCATTAAACTGAATAAAAAGCCGTCTTTATCACTTATTGGGTTAAGATTTAATAAACGTTTTAAATCATCGTATAAATGAGGATTGTATGTATAATATCTGCTAAATTTTATATGGGGATTTTTTCTTTTTAATTCAATTATAGCTTTAATAATTTCTGGATATTCTTCACAACTTAGAATATTTTTGTAAATCAATATTTTCCCTATGTCATTTTCAGCTACATCCTGAGGATTAATATTTAGCCTTAAAAAATTTTTAATTTGTTTTGGTGTTAAGCCTATTAACCATTTATTTAATTCTTCTTTTGTATTAAAATGGCGAATTAAATTATATTTTTCTAGTTGATTTATAACGTCTTTTAATTGTATTGCTGTCATATATGTATCCTTTCCTTAATTATTATTTTTTATTAATTAAAAACTTTGACAAAGTTGTTGGGTCTTCTGAATTATATACAATATTATATATCACTTCTATTAAATCAATTTTTATTTTTTTATTTTTTAATAATCTATGAATAGTATCTAATGTAAAATATCCTTCAACAGTATTATTAATTAAATATTCTTTTATTTTATTAGGATTTTTGGTTGATCCAATTGTATATCCAAAAGAAAAGTTTCTACTTTTAGTGCTAGTGCATGTAAGCATTAAATCTCCAACACCTGCAAATGACATAATTGTTTTAGGATTTCCTCCTAAATAGTAAATAATATCTTTAATATCATGAAGAGATTCATTAATTAAAAATGCTTGTGTAGAATCTGAATATCCTAATCCTTTTAATATACCTGATGCAATAGCTATTACATTCTTGATAGCTCCACATATTTGAATTCCTATTATATCTTTAGTTGGTCTTAATTTTAACGTGTCATTTTCAAGTGTATCAATAACTAAATTTTTAGCTTTTATTGATGTATATCCTATTGCTAAAGCTACTGGTTCATTATTTGCCATATCTATTGCAAAGGTAGGGCCAGAAATTACAGCAATATGTTTAGCTTCTAATATATTTTCAACTACATTTGATAATAATTCTTCACTTGATTCTTCAATACCTTTTGTAGCTATACAAATAGGCGTTTTTTTATTATAAAATGGTTTCATTTTTTGACAAACCGAATCTACATATTTACTAGCTGTTATTATATATATTAAATCACTTTCAAATAATACTTTTTCCATGTTATTAGATACTTTAATATTTTGAGGTATTTTTTTATCCATAATAGATTTTAATTGTCTTGTTTTTTTGTATTCTTCTTCTATTTTAGAGTTTTCTGTCCATAATATTATTTTATTGTCTTTTTTAGCTAGTTCTAAACTTATGGCTAAACTATAAGCTCCTGTTCCTATAACACTAATTTTCATAATTTTTTTTCATCTCCTCATGTATTTTGTTTAAATTATTTTCAATTTTATTATTTTTGGGTATGTAATATTTTCTACCGATTAAATTTTTAGGCATATATTCTTGTTTTACCCATGAATTAGGGTAGTTATGTGGATATAAGTAAGTTTTACTTGTAGTTTTTATATTATCTGGAACGTTACCAGTATTTCCTTTATGTAAATCATTTAATGCTTCATCTAAAGCTAAATGAGAACTATTGCTTTTTGGTGATAATGCCATTTCAACTACAATTTGACCTAAAGGAATTCGAGCTTCTGGTAAACCTACTAATTCTGCTGCACTTATAGCTGCCATTACTTTTGGTCCAATTCCTGGATTAGCCATACCTATATCTTCATATGCTATAACCGATAATCTTCTATATATACTATCTAAATCTTCCGCTTCTATTAGTCTAGCTAGGTAGTGTAGGGAAGCATCAACATCACTTCCTCTAATTGATTTTTGTAATGCGCTTAATACGTCATAGTGGCCATCGCCATCTTTATCATGAAACATTATTGGTTTAGAGTTTATACTTTTTATTATTTCTAAATTAATTAAACCATCTTTTGTTGAATAATAAGCCATTTCTAGTAAATTTAATGCATATCTCAAATCCCCACCAGAAAGTTTAGCAATATATTTAATAGTTGTATTATCAATTTTAATTTTGTCTAAATATTTAATAGCTTTTTTAATTCCTTCTATTATATCGTTTTCTTCAAGTGGTTTTATTTCAAATATTTGACATCTACTTCTAATTGCTGGATTTATTTTATGGTATGGATTAGATGTTGTAATCCCAATAAGTATTATTATTCCATTTTCAATGTATGGCAATAATAAATCTTGTTTATCTTTATTCATTCGATGTATTTCATCAACAATTAATACCATTTCTCCATACATTTTTGCTTCCGCAATAGCTATATCAAAATCACTTTTATTATTAATTGTTGCATTTAAAAATTTATATTTAATATTTAATTCGCTAACTATTGCATTTGCAATACTTGTTTTACCTATTCCTGGTAATCCATACAAAATCATTGAAAATATTTTTTTATTATTTATTAAATTAGTTAATATTTTTCCATTGCCAATTAAATGTTTTTGACCTATTACTTCACTTAACTTTTGAGGTCTTAATTTATCTGCTAAAATTTCCATAATATCACGAAATTATTATAGCATAATTAATAAAAAAGATATATAATTGATGTATGAAAAAAAATAGGGAACAAGATATTTATGATGAAAACATTATTCTATTTTTGGATTATTTGAAATATGAAAGAAGAGTTTCTGTTAATACTGTTAATTCATATGAAAATAACTTAAGAATGTTGTTATCTTTCTTTGATAAAAATATTTTATTATTAAATAAAGATGATATAAAAAAATTTATTAATGAACTAAAGCTTACTTCAAGAACAAAAGCTCATTATTTATCAGTATTTAATTCTTTTTATAATTTTATGATTTTTAATGGAAAAATTAAAACTAATCCATGTGAAAATATTAAAAGCCCTAAGATTACAAAAAGCTTGCCAAAATATTTAACTACTGATGAAATTGATAAACTTTTAAATATTAAATTATTAAAACCAATTGATTATAGAAATAAAGCTATGTTAGAATTGCTTTATGCTACTGGAACTAGAATAAGTGAACTTTTGAATTTAGAATTAAATAATATTGATTTTGATGAATGTATTATAAGGGTGGTTGGAAAAGGAAAAAAGGATAGAATTATTCCCATAGGTAATACTGCTTTAAATTATTTAAATTTATATATAAATGAATATAGACCTTTTATTTTAAAAACAAAACAATCTAATTATGTTTTTATTAATAATAATGGTGAAAAAATGTCTAGACAAGGTTTTTTTAAAATTCTTAAACAAATAGCAAGTAAATCGGGAATAAATAAAGATATATCCCCTCATGTGTTAAGACATTCATTTGCAACTTATTTACTTAATAATGGTGCTGATTTAAGAGTTATTCAAGAGTTATTAGGTCATGAAAATCTAGTTACTACAGAAATTTATTCTCATTTAGGTAATAAAAAAATCGAGGAAGATTATTCTCATCATCCTCGAGCACATAAAGAAAAAGGTATTGATTAGTTACAATTTTCATTACGAGCATTACTACGTGCTTTAGATCTAGCACTACATGAACTTGAAGCTTTAGCATTATTTCTTGCATTACTTCTTGCAGAATTTTTTGATTTACTCATTATATTGTTTTACCTCCCACTATTATTATGGATTATTTATATTTATTTAGTCATTATATTTATGGAAATTATTAGCATATTATAATAATAGTTGACAAATGTAATTAAATATATTTAAATATTTAAAAAAGTGTATAGAAAGTTGGGTTTATATGAAGTATCCAAGTTTAAGTAGTATGCCAGTAGATTCATTAATTTTAATGGCTAGGCAAAAAGATAATGAAGATTTTACTTTATATGTTAAGCAAATAATTTTAGATTATTATTTATCTAATATTTTATTTGTTGAATTACTTAATCTTTATAGAAGTGCTAAAGGTTTAAAAAGGAAAATTTTAGCTAATGCAATAGCAATTAGATTAGTTGATGAAATTTATTTAATTGACATAGAAAATCTAAAGACAATATTAAAAGAAGCTGATATAGAATATTTATGGGTTTTATCGAAATCATGTAAAATAGAGATTATTAAGTCTTTATCATTTGAAGAAATAATGATAAGATTAGAAGAAATTGAAGAAGATGCTGATTTAAATAGTGAGCTACAGCAAAAAATAGTAAATGATACTTTGCATTTAAATAGAGTTAAACCTGGTTTTAATGGAGGTGTTCATAATGAATAAACCAATAATCGGAATTACTTTTAGAGGTTCAATTAATGACAATCGTGAAATTTATAAAGTTAATAAATCTATTGTTGAAAAAGTTAAAGAAAATGGTGGCATTCCAATATTAATTTTAGAATATAATGAAACAATATTAGATATTTGTAAAGGTTTTATTATTCCGGGAGGTAATACTTGGAACAAACTTGATGAAAGCATTATATTATATGCCTTAAATAACAATAAACCCTTATTAGGAATTTGTGCAGGGATGCAAGCACTTGGGAATCTAATGTATTTTAATAGTGATAAAAGTGATAGAACTATAAAAGTTAATAGTATTAGTAATATTAATCATAATATTTTAAAAGATTGTTATATACATAAGATAAATATAAATAAAGGAATTTTATTTGATATTTTAGGAAAGAAAGAAATAGAGGTTAATAGTAGGCATAATGATACCATAGTTAATAATAGTGCCTTCAAAGTTGAAGCTATTAGTGATGATAATATAATTGAAGCAATAAGCCTAAATCCTTTAGTAATTGGTGTTCAATGGCATCCAGAAGATCTTCAAGATGAAAATAGTAACAAATTATTTAAGTATTTAATTGAAAAATCCAAATAATAAAAATTGTTTTTTGTTAAAATAATACTAGATATCTTACACATAAATTAATTGATAAATAATATTATTTATTAGGGGCGTTTATGGATACTATAATACCACTTTTAATTTCCACTTTAGCAGGATTATCGACTTTAATAGGGGCTTTATTAACATTTTTAAATATTAAAAAAAGTCAATATAATAAGTTTATAACTTTTTGTTTAGCGTTTTCTATATCTATCATGATAGGAATAAGTATTTTTGACTTAATTCCTGAATCTTTTTTTCAATATTCTAGTGTTTATGGAATGTCTAAATCAATTATTCTTCTATTAGTGGCTTTTATAATTAGTTATATATTTATTACTACTTTAAGTATGCTAATAAAAAAAGAAACAAAAAAAGAAGATTTATATCGTTTAGGTATTTTAAATATGATAGTTTTAATTTTTCATAATCTACCTGAAGGAATAGCAACTTTTTTAAGTAGTTATCAAGATCTGACATTAGGGATAAAATTAGCATTTGCTATTATGTTACATAATATTCCTGAAGGAATAAGTATTGCTATACCAATATACTATTCAACTGGAAATAGAAAATTAGCTTTAAAAAATGCTTTAATTTCTGGAATGGCAGAACCTTTAGGTGCTATGTTAGCTTTTGTATTTTTAAAAAACTTTATTTCAGAGATGATGATTAGTATTATTTTAATAGTTGTTGCTGGATTAATGATTACGCTATCTATTCAAGAACTACTTCCAGAAGCCTTAAAATATAAAGAAATTAAAATACTATATTTAGGTTTATTATTTGGATTACTTTTAGTTTTCATTAATATTTTAATTTTTTAGTAGAGTAGAGGAGTAGTTTTTGTTTTATGAGAGTTTTTTTATTCTAAGTGTTTATTTATATTTATTAAATATTAAATTATATAGATATTATAAAAATACTATATATTTTTTATAAAGATTAAATATTAAAATCAATTCAATAATTTTAATTATTTATTAGATATTAAATTATATAATCTATATTGGTTGTGATGGCATTTAAACGGTATTATTCAACAATTTGCAAATATATTTCATATATTTCCGATACTTCTGGGAAAAAATCAACAATCAGTTCCAATATTGGTTTACATAATATATATTATTTTAATGTTGATTGTGGTAAAAATACTATTGATTTTATTATGTTTTTTGTTTTAATGTTGTAAGTTTTTGATAATTTATATGAGTTGAAATTATTGATTTATTATATGGATTTTTTGGTATGTTTCTAAATTAATTTTTAATAATATTATGTTTATTTTATTAATATTAATTATATTGTTTGTTTTTATAACCTTATTATATAATATAAATAAGGTTATATATTTATTTATTTTTTGTTTTTATAGTAATAGGGGATTTTATATTTAAAATTGTAGAAATAATATACTATTGATAATAAAAGAAGTGCACTAATTATACCACCAATTATATCGCTGAAGTAGTGAACACCTAAATAAATTCTACTTATCATGACTAAAATTGATATTATTATAAGTAAAATTGATATTATTATTTTTTTAGCTTTTTTTAATTTTGTTTTATTCCATATTAAATAAATAATTAGCCCTACTATTGTTATTATTGTCATTGTGTGTCCGCTTGGAAAACTATATGAATTTTCATATACTATTGAATTTATATTAGGTCTTGGTCTTTTTATTATTAATTTAAGGGTTTGATTAAAAAATATATTAATTACTATTATAAAAAAATAAGCTAGTCCCCCACTCTTTTTCTTAATAATACAATAACCTAGTATTGTTAATAAATATATAATTATCATTTCTTTAGATACAATAAATGAAAATAATTTAAATATTATTGTATTATTATAACTGATTAATTTACTAATTAAATTATAAAAACTTAAATCTATTTTATAAAAACAATTAAATTTTACTAATATTATGTTTATTAATAATGCTATTATTAAAATAAAGATTATTATTTTATTCGTTTTTTTATTCATTTTCTATCCTTATATTACTAAATACACAAAAAAATACTACGGCCATAATTACATCTATTATTATTTTACTAAATAATAAATTTATACTTAATAAATTATATAGTATATATATGAAGAACCCTCCCATAATTATTTTTAATATTTTTTTAATAAAATATATGATATTTTTATTCAATGAATTAATTTTATATATATTATTGTAATTAACAAATATACTAAATATAAATGATATAATACCACTTATTATATTTGATATAATTATTCCACTTAAATCATTTGATGAATTTATATAATAAAAAAATAAGGTAAATAGCAATAATGATAAAACATATGGAATTATTGCTCTAATACAATACTTAAGAAATAATTTATTATTATCAATTATTTCTTTTAGTGTTTTAATTATTATTTTATTTTGGCTTTTGTTTTCTAATGTTTTTATTGGGCAATACAAAATTTTTAATTCATCTTCGTAACTTTTTATAATTATTTTTATATTAAAATCATAGTGGTTTTCTTTTATTTTATATATTTTTTTAGCCATTAATTTATCCATAATTAGAATATCAAATAAATAATTATCTTGCAATTTATTAAAATAAATCATAAAGTTAATTTTTATATAATTATTTATAATTTTTTTAATTTTATTACTATTATCTATATAATTTTTACCTATTATAATAGTGTTAGGATTATTTGTTGCTATTTTATAACATTTTATTATATCTTCAGCATCTATATTAAAGTCATAATCTAAAAATGCAAAATATTTTATATCTTTGTAATTTTCTAAAATATAATTTATACCACTTTTTATACATGCACCTTTTCCTAATGGGACTTCATTTGTTAGGACTGCATATTTAATTGTTAAATTATCAAAAAAATCATTATATTTTTTATTTGATCCATCATTAATTATTAAAATTTTATTAAAATATTTTTCTATTTCAGTAATAAAATTATTAAAATTTTCTATTTTTGGATTACATAGTGGAATTATTAATATTACTTCATTTTTCATTTTTATCACAATATTATTTTATCAAAGATAGTAATATTTTTCTATATAATTTTAAAAAAACAATATGTTTTGCATATTGCTTTCATTTTACTGGTTCACTTTTTATCCAATAATATGATCCATCTTTTTCTTTAAATGTGTGTTTATATAGAGTTCCATATTTTTTCAAATAATTATAGTCTATTTTTGTGTTTTCATCAAAATCATTTGAACAATTATTGTTTTTATTGTTTCCGCTATATGTGGTATAACATTCATTATTAACAATTTTTAAAAAGTAATCATAAATTACTATTTCATCATTCTTTTTAGTGGCATTTTTAATTGTTCTATATGTTTGAGGTTCTGCTCCAATTGTATATGTAAAACTTTCTGATAAACCACAATAATAATATCCTTCTTCATAATAACATATAGTTGTTGGATTTAATTGAAATTGTTCATGATTTTCTATTTCTTTTCCATACATTTTTTTATATTGTTCATTAATTTTTTGACTTTCAATTTTAGTTATTGTGCAAATATCATCTTCATAGTTGTCAGTAGCAAATTTTATATTTTCATTAATTGAACATGTATTATTTTTTTTAGTTTTATCTATTTTTACTATTGATGTTTCATCAATATCTAAAAGACTGTATGCATTACATATTCTTATGTTGTTATCAATTTTATCATAATTAATTTCATTTTCACTATATATACTTAAGCCATTACATACTTCCAAATCATTACTACCTAAGTAACTATATAATTCATTTATTTGAGTGCTATTGGTATCTAATTTTTTACCTTTTAAAATAAAATATAACACTATAGCTAGAATTACTAAAATTAATACTATAAATAAAATTAAACTATTTATTTTTACTTTTTTCTTATTTAATTTACTCATTTGCATTATACCTTTCTTGATTGTATTTCTGCAATTTTTTCAAATACTTCAGATGCATTATTTGCATTTATGTCATTGTATCCTAATTCTCTTAATGCTTGAATTTTTACTGTATTAAGCTGTTGTGTTCTACTTAGTTTTTCTTCATTTTTTTGTTCAATTTCTTGAATAAACCGTTTATGACTTTCTGCAAGTTTACTTTTACTTGCACCACCATTATTATAAAGTGTTAATGCAGAATATAATATTCCTTCAAAGATAAATTGTCTATCTTCATCAAATGCAAATTCATTTGGCTTAATAAATCCATTAGATTTAGCCATATATCCTAAAATATATTTAATTTCAGGAATATTATCCATAGATTGTAATAAATAATACAAATATTTTATTGCACTTTCACTACTACTATCATCTTCTTCTAACTTTTCCTTTAATAAGAACACAAAATCATTTAATAATGTCCTTTTTTCCTTTGTTAATCCACTAAAATCTAAGTTTGAGTCAAATGCTTGAGATGATTTTATTGCACTATTTAATCTTTTTTCTACTCCAATTAAATATTCAGTATTTACTACAATATTATTTATAGTTTCTTTGCTACCATCCTTTATATCTAATAATTGTAATAACAATACTTTTTTTTCTTTTGGCCACTTATCTAGACTATCTAAAACAAGGTAATTATATACCATTTGCCTTGATACTCCTAAATATTTTGCAAGCTGAACTTTAGATAAACCTAATTCTTGTAATAGTTCATTTAATCTATCCACTTTATCACTACCTTCTTTAATTTACACTCTAATTATACATAACTTAACACTTAAAATCAATACTAGTTTTGTAAATACCATAAATTAGTGCCTTCATTTTTTACATTTTTTATAAATCCACAACCTAGGCATTCTTCTCCTAAATATAGGACACAAGCTTGACCTGGAGTAACTGCTTTTGTTTTTCCTGGATATTTTACAATTATATTTCCATTTTCTAAATATTGTAATTCTACTGGATGATCTTGATCTCTATATCTAAATTTTGCAGTGCAAAAAGTTGGTCTTAAATCTGATATTAAATTAACATTTTCAATTTCACATTCATCAGACAATAAATACTTATTATCTTCTCCAAATGCTACATATAATATATTGTTTTTTACATCTTTACCACATACATAATGTCTTTTTTCGTTACCACTTATTCCTACATTTCTTCTTTGCCCTATTGTATAATTCATTAATCCATTATGTCTACCAATAATTTTTTTTGTTTCAACATCTATAATATCACCTGGATTTGGCTTCAAATAATTTTCAACAAATTTTTGATAATTTCTTTCACCAATAAAACAAATTCCTGTTGAGTCTTTTTTATTTGCAACATTTAAATTATTTTCTACTGCTATTTGCCTCACTTCTGGTTTCGTATATTCACCAATAGGAAATAAGACATTTTTAAATTGTTCTGTTTTTACATCTGCTAAAAAATATGTTTGATCTTTATTTAAGTCAACTGCTCGTAATAATTTGCCTCTTTTTAATCTAGCATAATGACCTGTTGCAACATAATCAGCTCCTAATTCTTTAGCTTTTGTTATAAATAAATCAAATTTTATGTATTTATTACATAATAAATCGGGGTTTGGTGTTCTTCCTTTTTTTAATTCCTCCAAAAAATATGTAAATACGTAGTCCCAATATTCTTTAATAAAATCCACTCTATTTAGTTTAATATTTAGCATTTTGCATAATTTTAGTGCATCATTATAATCTTGCTCTTGAGGACAAATGTCTAAAATATTATTGGGATTACCTAATATGTCATTGTTTATTGTGCTATCCCAATTTCGCATAAATAAACCTTCTACTTCATAACCTTCTTTTTTTAATAATAGTGCAGCAACAGCTGAATCAACGCCACCACTGATACCAACAATAACTTTTTTCATAACATCACGATTATATTATACATTAGTTTATTAAAAAATTAAAGATTGTAAGTATTTTTGAACCAATAAAATATAATAAAATATCATAACATATTATTATTCCTATGCATAATAAATTTTTTTGACATAATATGCTAAAATGATCTTTGTTAAACTTAAAAGTTTTAAAAAAAGATTTAATATTTATAATGCAATATTTGCTATTTGAAATGGTTAATATAAAACTAAAAAATAAATAAATAGCTTTGGTTATTATTATAAAAATGATACCATAAAGAAAGCCTTTTACTCCAAATAATGTAGTTAATGATGCAATAATAAAACCGATGGAAAATCCATTGTAAAGGTTTAAAAAAATATTTAAGGGAAATCCAATTATAATTAAACTTAATATAAATAATGATGAAAGAATTATTATATGAGATATTATGCTGTTTATATGCCCATTTTTTATACTTTGTATCCATTCATTAATATTTAAAAAGATTATTTCTTTATTGGCTTCTGTTAAACTTAATAAAAATATTAATCCTAGTATTAATCCTATTATAGTTATTACTGTGTAAAAAATATAAATTTTTTTTGTATTGCTTGTCCACATATATTATCACCACTTAATTATATTGAAATTAAGTAAAAATTATGATAAATTTATTATATATTAGAAAGCAGGGATAATTTGAATAAAAAAGTGCAAAAAATAACTACCTGGATCATGTTAATATTAATGATTGGTAGTGTTATCGTTGGTTTATTAGCCTATATAATTTAGTTTTATACTAAATTTTTTTATATAATAGGAAAGTCATACTTTTTCGAAAAATTTGCTTGACATGCATACATTTGTTTGGCATAATAAA
>CALVXN010000028.1 GCA_944371315.1 uncultured Bacilli bacterium
TCTGTTCTATATATTTTTGAATCATTTAAAGTGTCCAATACTTCTTTATTTGGATGACCATATCTATTATTCTTTCCGGCACTTATAATTGAATATTTGGGATTAATCTCATTTATAAAAATTTTACCAGAACTTGTCTTACTTCCATGATGCCCTACTTTTAATACATCTATATCTTGTAAATTATACTTTTCTATTAAATCTTCTTCTACTTCTACTCCAGCATCTCCCATAAATAGAAATTTATAATTATCAAGTTCCGTATAAATAACCGATGAGTTATCATTTTCATTACCATAATCTTTAGTATTTAAAAAATATAATTTGTTAGTATCTATATTTAATTTTTTAATACAAGAATAATATGGTATCTTCTTTTTATCTAAAACTTCAACAAGCTCTTGTTCCAATTCATTAAACTCTCCACAATTGAATATAACTTTCTCTACTTTGAAATTTTCTACTAAGTTAATTGCTTCTCCCATATGGTCGTAGTCTCCGTGTGTAATAATTAAATAATTGATTTTTGTTGTCCCCATACTTTTTAAAAATTTTATTGTGTTATCACTTAAATTGTATTTTTTGTTACTTTTTTGCCACTCTTCTTTTTCATACTCTATTTTTCCTCCAGTATCTATTAATATAACTTCTCTCTTATGAGGCGTTATAAAAATTAAACTATCGCCTTGTGATACATCAAGGAAAAATAAATAATAAGAATCATCTATATATGGAGCTAATTTTATAATGATTATTATTAATATAAAAGTTATAATCCATTTGGGGTTTTGTTTTATTATAATCAATAAAATATAGAAAATTGCATTAAGAATCATCATGTATTTAGGTATATTAATAAATATACAAAAATTTACAAAAATATTAATTAAAAAATCAGAAAAATTTATTAAAATTGTATATAAAGTTTCTAATATAGGAAAAATATATGTAATTATTGATAAGGGAAATATTATTAAAGATATTAGTGGAACATATATTATATTTATTAATATTGATGTTATGTTTACTTCATAATTTACACTTGCACTTATTGGTAAACTAAATAGAAATGATATAATGCTTATTTTTAATAATTTGGCTATGTAATTTCCTGTTATTTTATCATTATAATAAATTATTCCAAAACTAACTATAAATGAATATATAAAACCTAAATCATATACTATAAATGGATTAATTATTATTAAAAATATTGCTGTAAATATTAATATATGAATATTATTGTAATTAAAAGAAAAAATTTTGTTTATATTACTAAAAATATAAAAAAATATAGCTCTATTTACCGATGCTTGAAAATTTGTTAAATAACCAAAAAATATAAGTATTATAGATAATATAATCAATTTTTTCTTTGGTTTAATATTATTAAACATTCTTGAAAAAAATGCTAGTATAACTGAGACATGGGTTCCAGAAATTGCCAGTAAATGTGATATACCATTTTTTTGATATGCATTATATGTTTCACTATCTAATAACGATTTATCTCCCAAAACAAGTGTTAATAAAAAAGAATTATTTTTCATATTATAGGCTCTTTTTATTAAATTATCTTTAATTTTGTCTATAATATTATTTTCTTTTATTATTTCAAAACTTTCTATGTTTAATATATAATAAATTTTTTTATTATATAAATAATTTTTATAATTAAAATTATTTGGTATTGTATTATTTAATGGTTTATTTAAACTGCCGTAAATTAATATTCTCTTCCCTATTCCGATTTCATCTAAAATGTCGTTTTTCTCATCTTCACTTTTTATGTAATAATTAGCTATAATTATTTCTTTTGCTTTTATTTCTAATTTTAATTTATCACCATTAATACTAAAAGTTTTTATTATGCCTTCAATTTTATTTTCAGTTATATCATATACTGATTCATATTTTATTAATTTCGTAAATATTATTACATATATTATACTTAATGTAATTAATACAACAAACAATAAATTATACTGTAATATATTTTTTAAGTTGATCAAATGTTGCTTCCCCAATGCCATTTACGTTTTTTATTTCATCAATCGTCTTAAAATATCCATTTTCTTCACGATAATTTATAATATTTTGTGCTTTACTTTCACCAATTCCTGGTAAGGTTGTTAATTCTTCTATTGATGCTATATTAATATTAATTAAACTACTTGAAACAGAACTATTATTATTTTCGTTGTTTTCATTATTTTCATTGCTAGTTATTATGCTTACTTTGTTTTCAGTGCATTCAGTTATTATATAATTATTTGATGAACAAGTTTGATTTTCTTGCAAATTATTTTTCTTAATTTCATCCTTAGTATAAACATAAATTACAAGTTCATCTTGAACTTTTTTACTTAAATTAATATTTTCTACATATGCTTTATCTAATAAACCCCCTGCTAAATTAATTACATCATTAATGATATTTTCTTCATTAACTTGATATACTCCAGGATTTTTTACAGCCCCCTTAATGTCAACATACATTTTTTTGATTTCATTATTTAAAGCCACTTCAGCATTATTATCAATGCCTTCATTATTTTCACATAAAATATCATTATTCTTATTAGATATTTTTATGCTATAAATGCTTAAACATATTAAGATAATTAATAAAAAAGCTATTGTAGTAGTAATAATTAATTTATTTTCAAAAAATTTCATTGCATTTTTCCTCCTTTCATAAATAATTATTATTAAAAAAATGTTCACTTCCTTTTAAAACAATAAAAAAAGCAAAAAACTTGCTTTATAATCATTTAATTGCATCCACAATTTCTTTGAAATTTAATGAATTACTAGCTTTTATTAATATGTTATCTTTTGATTTAATTAATTTATTTAATAAATCTATTGCTTCTTGATTATTATTAAAATGATAACTATTTGATTTGATAAAACCATTTTCTTCAGCTGATTCATTTATATAATATGCATCATCTCCAACAGTTATTAAAATATCTATATCTTCATTTTTTACCGTTAAGCCTATCTTTTTATGTAACTCCTTAGAATAATTTCCAAGTTCTTTCATTGTTCCTAATACAGCAATATTTCTTCCATTCAAACTGCCTAAATATTTAACAGCATATTTCATTGAATCATAGTTAGCATTGTATGAGTCATCAATAATAGTAATGTCTTTTTCCTTTTTTATTATGCTCATTCTATTGCTACTTAGTTCAAAATTTTTTATTCCTTTTTTTACTGAATCATAATTAATATCAAATATTGTAGCTGTTGCTATTGCTACTAATGCATTATATATAAAATGTTCTCCACCAACTGGAACTTCATAATTTAAATTATTACATGTAAATTTTCCTTTATTGTCTTCTAAAATAATATCTTTTGCTAAAAAATCGCTTTCATTATTAATTCCAATAGTAATTATTTTATGTAGGCCTTTATTTTTTAAATACCATTCATGTAATAAATCATTATCATTATTTATAATTATTGTTCCATTTTTATTTAAGCCTTCTAATATTTCTAATTTTGCTTTTAATATATTTTCTCTACTTCCTAAATTTCCTATATGAGCAGTTCCAACATTTGTAATTATAGCGACATCAGGCTTGGCAATATTTGTTAAATAACTAATTTCTTTTAAATGATTCATTCCCATTTCTAAAACTAGCACTTCGTTTTCAGGCTTTAAATCTAATATTGTAAGTGGCAAACCTATATGATTATTTTGATTACCTATTGTTTTATGAGCATGCATTTTTTCTTTTAATACACTATAGACCATATCTTTTGTGCTAGTTTTACCAGCACTACCAGTAATTGCCACTACTGGATTTTTAAATAAACTTCTTTTATATTTAGCTAATTCTCCTAATGCACTAATTGAATCTTGGACTTTTATAATCATTTTATTATTATCTATTAAGTATTTTTCGTCTATTTCATTTATTTCATAATTATCTAATATTACTAAATCAGCATCTTTTTCAAATGCTTCTAAATATAATTTGTTTCCATCTTGTTTTTCCCCTTTTATTCCAATATAGCAAGAATTTTCCCTACATTTTCTAGTATCGATAACTATCTTATTAATATTTAAATTTAATTCATTGTATACTTTTTCATACTTAATGTTTTTTAAAATATCTATTGAGTTCAAAATATCACATCCTATTTTTAATAAATTAAAACTTATTTAAAAAATATTTCATATACTTCATCAAAATTTTCAACAGTTTTGATTTCCATACTTTCCAAAACTATTTTAGGTATATCTTTTAAATCATCACAATTTTGTTTAGGTATATACACTACTTTTATATTTTTATTATATGCACCTATTAGTTTTTCTTTTAACCCACCTATTTTTAATATTTTTCCATTCAATGTTAATTCTCCGGTAAAAGCTACATCATTCAAAATTATCTTTTTTTCAAATAAAGATATTAATGCAACAGCAATGCTTAATCCTCCTGATGGGCCATCTTTTTTTATTGCTGAATCTAAAAAATGAAAATGAAGGTCTATATTATTAAAATTGTATTTATATTTAGACTTTATATATGAAATAATAACTTCTATGCTTTCTTTCATTGTCATTCCAACATTGCCAGTTATTTTAATATTACCATTACCCTTATATTCTATTACTTCTGTTTTAGTTACTAGTCCTCCAATATTTGTGTATGCTAAAGAGTTAACAACTCCCCATTTGTTTTCATCAATTAATTCTTCACAAAATGGTGGATATCCTAATAACTTGATTACTTTTTCTTTATTAATTGTTTTTATATTATTTATAGTCATTTTTCTTACTAATGTAGTAAGTATTCTTTCTAACTCTCTAACACCCGCTTCTTTTGTATAATTATTAATAATAAAATATAATAATTCATCACTAAACCTTATACTTTCATCAATAATAATGTGCTCTGCAAATATATTGGGTAATAAATATTTTTTTGCTATATCCTTTTTTTCAAATAAAGTGTAACTATTAAGTTCTATTATTTCAACTCTATCTAATAACGTTATTGGGATATCATTTATATAATTTGCTGTTAAAATAAATAATACTTTACTTAAATCAAATGGTTCTTCAATATAATTATCAACAAAATATTTATTTTGAACTGGATCTAGTATTTCAAGTAAAGTGCTCGCTGGATCCCCTTTATAATCCTTAACCATTTTATCAACTTCATCTATTAAAATAACTGGATTATTACTGTTAGCTCTTTTTATCCCTTGAATAATTTTACCTGGAGCTGCTGCTAAATATGTTCTTCTTGATCCAATCAATTCTGTAGAATCATTTAGTCCTCCAACACTTATTTTATAAAATTTACGGTTTAATGCTTTTGCTATTGACATAGCTATACTTGTTTTACCTACTCCTGGAGGACCAACTAAACATATTATAGGACTTTTTATATCCTTATTTATGTTTTTAATTGCAACATATTCAGTAATACGTTCTTTAATTTTTTCAAGACCGTAGTGAGTTTCATTTAAAGATTGCATTACCAAATTAAAATTGGCATTTTCTTTAGTAGATTTATTCCATGGTAATGATAAAACATTTTCAATATATGTTTCAATTATGCTAAGTTCTGGACTAGATTCATTTGTTATTTCAAACTTATCAATTTCTCGCTTTATTTTATCTTTTATATCTTTATCAATTTTTAATTTATCTAATGTATCTCTAAATTTTTTAGCAGTTTGCTCTTGATGAGAATTTTCACCTAATTCTTGTTTAATAACTTTTAATTTTTCTTTTAAAATAAAGTTTTTTTGATCTATTGAAAAACTTTTATTTACTTTATCATCTAATTCTTCATCTATTTCTAAAAGTTTTATTTCTTCATTTATATCAACTATTAAAGACTTCGCTCTTTTTAAAGGATTAATATTTTGCATATATTCAAGTTTTTTATTTATATCAAATGGTAAATAAGAAACAATTGTATCAGTAATAATATCTAAATTACTTTCTTTGTTTAAAAAATTCAATATATCATTTGAAGCGTGATGAGCTAAATCTATATATTTTTTTAATGTTTCTATTAGTTTTTTTATTATTGTTTTTTCTTCATCTTTTATTAATGCTGGAATTTCTATGGACATAGCTTCAGTATATAAAATATTTTCTACATCATTAAAATATCTGTTTACTGCTACTCTTTTTATTCCTTTTATTTTTACTTGAATATTAGAATTTATTAAAATTTTGCTCTTAATTTTTGCTAAAACCCCTACTTTGGGTAAGTCTTCTACACTTGGATCTTCTTCTTTGGAATCAATGGGAGAAATAATTAAAAGTTTACCATTATAATTTAAATTTGCTTCTTTTATGGTTTTTGCACTTAATTCATTACTTAATTCAAGTTTTATTTCTTGATTAGGAAGAAGCACTATTTTTTTTAAAATTATTACTGGTATATTGAACATACTTATTCCTCCCAAACTAAAAGTTATTATAAGGGTTTTATATCCTTTTGTAAAGATAAATCACCAAGTATTTATTTTATCATAAATTATTATAGTGCAAGGAGGATTATTTGTGTTTAATTATTTTTTAGACTTGCCATATTACATACAAGCATTAATTGCTACTATTGGCACTTGGGGTATTACTGCTTTAGGAGCTGCAGTTGTATTTATGTTTAAAAAAGTTAATAAAAGCGTGCTTGATGCAATGTTAGGTTTTGCAGCTGGAGTTATGATTGCTGCAACATTTTGGTCTTTACTTTCACCAGCTATAGAAATGGCTGAAAGCTTAGATATGATTTCTTGGGTTGTTGTTTCTTTAGGATTTTTAGCTGGAGGTCTATTACTATTTATAGGGGATAAAATTTTTGAAAAGCTTATTAAAAAAAGTCAGGCATCAAATAATGAAAAAAGCAGTTTAAAAAGATGTTTAATGTTAATTTCATCCGTTACATTACATAACATACCTGATGGTTTATTGCTTTTGTAGTGTGGACATGCAAAACCAATTATGTTAAAATAATTATGAAAAATAAAGATTAAATGGAGTTGATATCAATGAATGCTAAAAGTATTGAAGAATTAAGTGAATTTTTGGAAAAAAATGGATTTACAATAACTGATTCTATATCTTTTTACAGAAGTTTAAAAGATAAAGATATAAATAATTTTATCAATAGTTTAGTATCTACTAAAAATAGTTCTTTTGATTTTGATTATATTGGATTTGCTAATAAATTTAATGAAAAAATGAATGTTTTAGATGATATAAGTAATAAATTAGGAAATCTTGAAATGTCTAGTGTCATTGATAATATTTTAAATACTGATGAAACAGTTAAATTTGGTGATCCAAGCATACTAAAAGAATTTAAAGAAACAATAAATAGTATTAAAAATAATTTTAGTTCAATAAATGAATATTTGATAGCTAAAAAAGATATGATTAATAAACGTAGTTTATTTATACGAGCTACAAAAGAAATATACGATATTGAAAAAGATAATAGCTTATCAAAAGAAGAAAAAACTAGTAAAACTTTAATAGCTTTACAATATAAAAATTTATATAAAGAAGATTATTTAAATTCATTAAGAATATTTAAAGATAAAGAAAATTCCTTAAAAGGATATAATATAGCTAATTTTAAAAATGATTTAATAAAAGATTTAAATTCATTAGATTCAATTTATCCTAAATTACCATTTACTGATGAAAATAAAAATAATTTAAAAACTACTATTAATGAACTTAAAAAATTAACTATCATATATGATTCAAAAGCTATAAATTATAATGCTGAATTAGATAATATATGTTTAAAATATGGAATTGTGTATGATGAATCAAAAGATAAATACAAATCTGATAAAAATGAAAAAGTTGTAAAATACAATGAAAAAAATTCTATAACCAATAATAAGGTTTTTACTTTATTGTCAAATAATGGTTTTTATATAAATAACCCAGTAGATTTCGCTAAGAGTATTGGTAGTAAAAATATTGATGAGTTTGCAAGAAGTTTAATTGATGTTAAAAACAGTAGTAATTTCTTTGATTTTCTTGGATTTTCTAAAGAATTTGATAAAAAAATCAGTGTATTAACAAATATTAATTTAGAAACTGGTAATATTGATAAGACTAATACTATTGATTCGTTATTTGATAATGATGAAATGGTAAAATATGGAAATTTAGAAACATTAAAAATATTTAATAATGCAATAGAAAGTATTAAAATGAGATTCTTTGATATTTCTCAATTTTATGTTTTAGAACAAAATATGTTAAGAGCTAAATCCGAACTTAACAAAGCTCAAAAAGAATTATTTAAATTAAGTAAAGATTCAAATCTTTCACCAAATGAAAGAACTAAGAAGGTTTTATTATTAGTTAATCAAATTCAAAATTACAAAAATTCTTATAAAGAAGCTACAAAAGCTTTTTATGATCGTCAAGAGGATATAAAAAGTATAAATGTCGAAGAATTTAAAAATGGTTTAAATAATGATTTGAATATATTATATAATACTTATTCATCTCTTCCTTTTACACCTGAAAACAGAGAAAAAATAAACCAAATTCTTGGTGAATTAAAAGAATTAGTTTTCGCTTATGATTTATCAGCTATAAAAGCAAAATCAGAATTAAATAAAATATGTGAAAATTATAGTTTAACTTATGAGCAACAAAAAGATTTAAGCAAGACAATCAATAACTTAAGCTCAAATTTGGATAATTCTCCTAATTTAGGTGGTTCTTCACTTTCTAATAATAATAGTAATCTTTCAAACAATCCTACTGATAATAAATCCTCAGATAATATAGAAAAGCTTGAAAGTGGTTTAAATAATTCTGAAGACAATTTATCAAGGGATTCTGGGGTTGATATTTTAACAAAAACTGAAAATGATTTAACAAGCACAAATGATAATTCAACAGATAATAATAGCTCAAATGCAGCTGGTAATAATAATTCTACTAGTAGTGAAAGCAATTCAGCAGGCGCTAATGATTCTAACGAGCTAGATGAGTCTGAAAAATCGGAAATTGAAAAGGAAACAGAAAAATTAATTGAAGATTTATCGCATCAAGAAGAAACAGGTCCAAAAATAAAGGTTGTAGCAAAAAAAGCTTGGACATGGACTAAAAATCATAAAAAACAAATTTTAATTGCTATAGGTATATCTTTATTAATTGTAACAGCTATAATTGCATTGCAAGGAATATTACCAAGTATACCCGCTTTAACACAAGCATCTAATATATCTACTACTTGTTCATGTATGTTAAATAATGCATCTCTTATGAACGGAGTAGCTGCAGCACAACAAGCTTCACTTCAAGGTGCAAATACAATTTTAGCTAGCACATTACAAAATTTAACTGGATCTAGTGTCGTATTAAATGGTGCTGGAACTTGGTCTGTTGGAGGACAATCACTAGCAACATTTGCTGCTAAAGCTGCAGCTGATTATAACGCATTACTTGCACCAATGATTAAAATGGGAAATGTGGCTACTGCATTAGGTTTAGGTGGAATTGCATCTGTTGCAGGCGGTATATTACTACCAAATAAAGAAAAATCTAGCGGATTTAAAAATATAAATAAAAAAATAAATGACTTGTTTGAATCTGTAAGTAGTCTTGAAAGAAACGATGCTTACTTAAAATGTAAAGATATTTTATTATTAACAAAACAATCTCCTACTATGAGTGAAGCTGAAAAGAAAATCATTATTAAAAAGGTAAAAAAATGTTTAAAAGAAGCAGATGAAAAATGTTTAAGAGAAACAAATCTAGAACAATTAAATGCAACTAATTCAATGGAGGCAGAAAGTTTATATGAAGAAGCAAAAGGAGGACGTTAATATGAATGTTGATGAGGTTATTGAACTTGAAAATGGTCATAATTATTTATTACTCTTAAAATCAATTTTAGATGGATCAAATTATTTTTTAGCGGTCCGTATAGAAAATAACGAACCAACTAATGAATATAAAGTTTTAAAAGAATATTTAGAAAATGGAGAATTATTTATTCAAGAGGTTAAAAATCCCATTACTTTAAACAAATTACTTGATGAATACAGTATAAAATATTACGAAGAATTTAAAGAATAAGTAAGTATAAAACAAAATTACATTTACTTTTTTTATTACTTTAATCATATAATTTTATATGAAAAAATTTAAATTTATAATAATTAAAAAGGATAATACTGATGATATTAAGGGAAAATAAAGTAGCTCTTTATGTTAGACTTTCAAAGGAAGATACTAATGAATCAATAGATAATCAAAAAAAAATTTTATTAGATTTTTGCCTAAATTGTAAATTTAATAATTATTGTTTCTATATTGATGATGGTTGGACTGGGACTAACTTTAATCGCCCACAATTTCAACAATTGATTACAGATATTTTTAATTACAAAATTAATACTGTTATAGTTAAAGACTTATCCAGATTAGGAAGGGATTATATAAAAGTTGGAGAATATATCGAACACTTTTTTCCTCTAAATAATGTAAGATTTATTTCAATTAATGATAATATTGATACTGCAAGTGATAATAGTTTGAATGACTTAATTCCTTTTAAATCAATAATAAATGATATGTATTCTAAAGATTTATCAAAAAAAATCCGAAGTTCAATTAAATCAATGCAAAAAAGAGGACTTTGGACAGGAGGTTGCATACCATTCGGATATAAAAAAGATTTGAAAAACAAGCATAAATTAGTTATTAATTTAAAAGAAGCAAAAATAGTAAAATTAATTTTTAATTTAGCTTATAATGATTATTCCCCTTCTATGATTAGGGATTATTTAATAAATAATAATATAAAAACAATTAGTCAAATTAGAAAAAATAAAGATTCAAAATGGTCTATAACAGTAATAAAAAATATTTTAACTAATGAAGTTTATATTGGAAATCTTGTGCAAAATAAACATTATAGATTTAGTTACAAATATCGAAAAATAATAAATAATCCAAAAAATTTATGGATTAAAAAAGAAAATATTCATCCAGCAATAATTAGTCATGAATTATTCAAAATAGTGCAAGAAAAAATGAATAAAAAAACTCATTCTAATAAAAAAATATTTAGTAGTATTTTATATTGCTTTGAATGTAAACACAAATTAAGTGTTCGAAAAGGAAGAAATAATAAATTTTACTTATGTTGTAATTATTATAGAAGTAATCTAAAAAAACAGGTTTGTTCTTCTCATGGTTTTAGTTATAATTGCTTCATTAAGGAAATTTTAACTTTTTTAAGAAATAATAGTTTAAAAATTGAAGATATTAGCAAATTGGAAATATCTCAAAATAAAGATGTTTTTATTTTTTTAAAAAACTAGTGCATTACAATTAATAAACCTGAAGGTATGGCAATTGGTGTTGCATTTGGTTCTGTTGCTTATGGAATTGAAGGAGCTACAGTAATGGCAGCAGTCATGCTTGCAATTGGCATAGGTATTCAAAACTTTCCAGAAGGATCTGCAGTATCATTGCCATTAAGACGTGAAGGAATGAGCCGTAGCAAAGCATTTTTATTTGGAAATTTAAGTGGTATAGTAGAACCTATTTCTGCTGTTATTGGAGCGATATTAGTTTTAAAAATACAATTTTTACTACCTATTTTGCTTTCTTTTGCTGGTGGTGCTATGGTTTATGTAGTGGTTCAAGAACTAATTCCTGAAAGTCAGACAAATGAAAAAAAAGACCTTATGGCCTTGTTTACAATTTTGGGTTTTATCGTTATGATGGTTTTTGATGTAGCTTTAGGTTAGGCAAGAATTTCTTGCTTTTTTTAGTTTATTCTTATAGGTTTATCTTGCGTTCCTGTTCCACTTACATAAGAGATATTAGACTTTAGATAAAAGACAGGCCTGACGGACATCCAATTATACGCGTCGCCATAGTTCAGACTGCCGAATTTATTAGAAAAAAACGCAAGTTCTGGAAAGTACAAATATGGTGTTATTGTCCATTCAGACAATCCCATATATAGCCAATTATTGGAAGGTGTATTGTTCTCATGATATTCATTTAAATTATTTAACCAGTTTTCTGGACTAGCTGCATATCCATAATCACTTGCATACATTAATCCTATTTTTGTAGAATTACCATTTGCATTTTCTGGTCCATATATTGTCGAATAACCACTATAGCTACCATTTTCTCTTTCCTCATTATAAAAATTTTTGGCCATATAATCAGTAGCCGCTCCCAAATACCATGTTGCATCTTCTATCATATTATTCCATGGACTTCCTATATAATTTAAATAATTTGTATTTAAATTTATTTTATTTAATTCACTTGTTGTCCAATCACTCGAGCCATACTGACTTACACTTGTATCATAATTCCATCTATACGCTGCAACTTCACCTGTATCCATACTTCCTTTATATTGTGACGTATCATCACTATAATTCCCATAATAATCTCTTCCATTAGTTCCAAGCATATCACTAGTTGTATAATCTGCTTTTATTAATTTAACACTGTATTCTCCATCGCCATCATCGTCAAATACACCAATTATACGATACAAATATTCATCTGGGCAAGTTGCTGCATCACTTCCAAAACACACATAATTATTTGGATTTGCTCCACTATAACGATAACTATTATCTCCGGCTTCTTGGTCTGCATTTGTATAACTTCCTATTCCATCATGATAATATAGACCATCATAACCTTCACCGCCTTCATTATATAAGATTTTTATACATTCGGATAATAAATCTTCGTTTGAACATACCTTGGCAATTGTTAAAGGACTATAAACATCAAAATACACATAACATCTATCACTTGTATTAGATTGCATTATTACTCTATTTGATTCGCTATTCCAAGAAAGAGTTCCACCGTTTTCACAACCAGATAAACGTTCATTAAAAATATATCCTTCTTGTGGCCATGAAGTATCAGTAGTAGTTTGATATTCTCCGCTTCCCTCAGATGTTTCATACATCATCGTTATTGCATTTGAATTTATTAAATAATTATTTTCTTTATCATTTACCAAAATTTCTTTATTAGATTTTGGAAAAACGGGTATTGTTATTAAAATCCCAATTACAACCATAATACTTAATATAAGATATACTATTTTTTTCATACTACTATTCACTACTCGTATTCCGTATTCACATACGTTTATTCTAGTAAAATAATAGCAAAAACAAAAACGTATGTCAATACGGTATTTAAAAAAAATATATATCTTATTGTTATAATTCAAATGGTGGAAACAATGGAAATAAAAGCAAATAAATATAAAGCTAATGAAATATTAAAATTTATTAGGCAAAATACTAATCTTACTCAAAAGGAATTTGCCAAAAACATTAATAAATCTGAAGATTGGCAGTATTCCAACGAAAGTGGAAGAAGTAGGTATTTTTTTGCTGACATTATTGAAATTGCTAATACTTATGATTTAGATATTATTATTAAAGATAAAGAAAAGAAGTAATTTTAAATATAATTGAACTAGTCAACAAAAAGTAGACAGTTAAATAGAATTTATTTGAACCCTAGTTGAGTTCTATACTCAACTGGGG
>CALVXN010000029.1 GCA_944371315.1 uncultured Bacilli bacterium
CCTCCTTTCAGAAGTGTATTATAACATTTTTATTAAACTGTTTTTTTATTGATGTCTACTCTAAGGGGTGCAGTCCATAATTGTAGTTTTTTTATTTTTCATGTATTTTTTTAAAATATATACATATAATATTATTATCAAAGCGATGTAATGCTTTGATTAGTATAAAAAGACGGGCTCTTTTCTCCCGTCATTTTTTTATATAATTAAATCTTTTGCATTAATTGTATTAAGTATTTTTTTACTTTTATCAAATGATTTTATATATGCATCTACTAATGGAATTAAGTATTCTTTTTTATTATATAAAACTTTAACATAAGAACAATTACTAGAATTAATTATATCAATTACTTCACCAAGTAAAACACCATCATCCATTACTTTAGAATTAATTAATTCTTCAAGTAAATATTCATTTTCTTTTAAGTTTAAATCACTCATTTTTACATAAATATTATAACCAATATATTTAGTAATTAAATTAATATCATACATATTATTAATAGTCATTAGAATATAATTTTTATGTTTTCTTATACTTGATATTACAAACTCTTCATTATTTATTAAAACATGCATACCAACTTTAAATGCTTTATCTTTTTTATCAAAATCACTTAATACTTTAAGTTCCCCTTTTATACCAAAAAAATTAATTATTTTACCAATACACACTAATTCATCCATTATAAACCTCATATAATAAAATACTTGTTGCAACACCAACATTTAATGATTCACAAGCATTATCCATTTTAATATATACAAAATTATCGCACATATTTTTTACTTCATTACTTAACCCCTGACCTTCGCTTCCCATAACTATTGCAATATTTTCTTTATTTATGTCTTTAATATTAATTCCATTTTTTACATCTGTTCCAACAATTTTATATCCTAAATTTTTAACAATAGGTATAAATTCAATTAAATTTCTTCTTAATACATTTATATTAAAAATCATACCTTCGGTAGCTCTAACTACTTTAGAATTATATAAATCAACTGAATTATCACTTAAAATTATATTAGATACCCCAAAAGCAATACAAGAACGAATAATGGTTCCTAAATTTCCTGGATCTTGCACTCCATCTAAAATTAAAACATTACCGGTGATGGAATCTTCTTTTATAAATCTAACTACTGCTGCATTATAACTAATAGATTTTTGTTCACTTATTTTTTCCATAATTTCTTTTGTAACAAAATAATCAGCATTTTTATCAACTATACTAATTGTTTCAATTACTAAATTTTGCTTTCTAGCTTCATTTATTAAATGATCACCTTCAATTAAAAATCTTCTTTCTTGATCTCTAAATTTTTTATTTCTTAAATTATACCAATATTTTACTTTTTCATTTTTTAAACTAGTTATAATCATTAATATTTTAACCTCCGTCTTGCTTCTTTATAATTAGGATATGCCAGCCCCACTAATTTCCAAAATTCTTTACCATGATTGCCTTCAAAAAAATGACATAATTCATGAATAATTACATAATCAATTAATGTAATATCTTTTTTTAATAATTCACTATTCAAAGTTACTATTTTTTTAGAAGTATTACATACACCCCACCTAGTTCGCATTTTACGACACTTTAAAGTAAATTCAGGCAAATGAGCAAAACATTTTTTAGCAATTTCAACCTCTTCATTAAATATTCTTAACATTTCTCTATTATAAAAACTATTTAATGCATCTAATGAAGGCGTATAAACATACTTTTCATCAAAAGTTATGCTATCTTGATTCTTTATTTCAATATAATATTTTTTACCTAAATACCAAAATTTGTCATCATCTTTTATTTTATCTTCCATTTTTTCATACATTTTAAGTATATCTTTTTCGTTTTCACTAATTAATTTTAAAATACTATTAGCACTTAAAAATAATGGAGCATTTACATATAATCTTAAATCTTCTTTTACTCGAAAATAAACATTTTTATTATTTTTTCTATTAACAACTACATCAATTTCTAAACCACTACTTGTTTTGTAAGTCATTTTTTATCAAATCCCTTATTTCTTCTAAAGTTGTTAATTCTGCACTTTTAACTTTTACTTCTTCTTTTTTCTTTTGTTCCTTTTTACTAGTAATTTTATTTACAAATTTAACAACAATAAATAAACAAAATGCAACAATTAAAAAATCAATTACACTTTGAATAAAAGCTCCACACATTATTTTAGTATCTCTAAAAGTTAATGATAAAGAAGAAAAATCTATTCCTCCAAGAATTAATCCAATAATTGGAGTAAAAATATTATTTACTAAACTAGTTACAATTGATGAAAAAGCTCCACCGACAATAACACCAACCGCTAAATCTAACACATTTCCTCTAGCAATAAATTTTTTAAATTCTTTAAACATACTACCACATCCTTAGCACTTAAATTTTAACATAATTTATTTTTATTTAATAGTCTTTCATATTATAAAAAAGTTAGAAAAAATTTTTCTAGCATATTAACATTTTGTTTATTATAAAATATTATTTTATAACATCTAAATACTTATCTAATATTTTATTTTCTTCTTCAACTATTAATTTAATAAAATCTGTATAATCATGTTCAACCATTGCTTTATCTAATGAATCATAATATTTTGCTTTTAAATCAGCTTTTATGATAATTGGCAAATAGCCTTTTTTCATTGCTTCAAAATTCATTAACAACCTTGCTGTTCTTCCATTACCATCTACAAATGGATGAATAAATACAAACTCACCATGCAATAATGCAGCCCTAACCAACGGATGATATTTATACCAATTTTTATATCTATATATCAGCTTTTCCATTTCTTCAGAAACTTTAACATAATCAACTGGCACTTGCGATGCACCAGATATTAAAACATTTTCCAATCTATATTTACCAGCATTATCATTATCTATTTCTTTTAAAATAAGAGCATGTAAATTTTTTATATTCCACTCAGTAATAGCAGAATCATTTTTTACTAACTCTTCAAGAAATAATATTGCTTCCCTATGATTAATTACTTCAAGATGTTCTTTTACAGATTTACCACCAACCGTAATGCCTTCTAATACCACCTTTGTTTCTCTAAGTGTTAAAGTATTACCTTCAATTGCATTACTGTTGTATGTCCAATCTAATATATTATTTTTTTCTAAAGATTTTAATGTCTCTTTAGCTAATGGTCTTTTACTATTTAATATAGCTAACTTTTCATCAACCTCTTTAAAATACTCTTCAGGCAAATTTATTTTAAAATCAACTTCATCATCTTTTACTCTTTTATCAATTGGTTTATTAGTATCATCAGGTATATTCCAAGATATTCCGATTTTTTCCGCACCATCTATACGTCCATCTTGAATCAACTGTCTTATTCTCCTTTCACTAATATTCCATTTTTCACTAGCTTCTTTAATTTGCACAGATATCCCTCCTACACATATATTATACCGATTGTGGTATAATATGTCAAAGTATTTTATTCTGTTATTGAAACATTTACATAATTTAATATTTTTTATATATAAAGAATTAAAAATATTGTCATATTATGTTATAATTAAAAAAATAGAAAGGAAGTAAAATAAATGAACGAAGAAAATAATCAAAACAACCAATTTAATAATATTGGTATTGGTATGGAGCCACAACCATTGGGAGATTTAACAAATGAACCTAGTAATTTAAATAGTGAGCCTCCACAAAAAGAAAAAAAGAAAGGAAAATTAAAACTAATAATTCTTATAGTAGCTAGTGCAATAATTGCAATAAGTGCAGGATATTTTGCATATACTACATTATTTAATACACCATATAATACGTATAAAAATGCAATTAGCATGGTATTTGACAATTTAAATAATGTTATAAAAGAAAGTGAAGATATAATAGATTATGATTTAAATGAAGACATATTAAAAAATAGCGGAACATTTAAATGGACAAGTAATGAAACAGAATATAAAGATTTAACAAATTATTCATACGATTATGAAACAATGCTTGATATAAAAAATGAAAAATTAAAATTAGGATTAGATATAATCAACGGAAATGAAAGTTTAGTCCAATTTTTAATATATGCAATTAAAGATAAAGGATATATTAAAGCGGATGAAATATTTGATAAAATTATAGAATTTGAAAGCGATATGGATTTTAACATTGAAGAAGATACAGTTATAGAAAATGAAGATATAACATTTTTATTAAATAAATTAAAAGAATATATTATTAATTCATTAGATGACAAAAAAATAACTAAAGAAAAAGAAACAATTAATGTAAATGATAAAGAAATAAGTGTTATAAATAATAAATATATTATCGATGAAGAAGAATATAATAAAATGATTGATAGTATTTTAAATTCAATGTTAAACGATAATGAATTTTTAGATAAATGCGCAAAAATATTTAATGTATCAAAAGACGATATGAAAGATGCCTTAGAATCTTTATTAGAAACAACTAAAAAGTTAGATAATACAATTACATTTAATATATATACTACAACAATTACTAATAGAATTATTGGAGTATATATAACACTAGAAGATTTAAATATAAAATATACAGATTATAAAGATATAATAAATATAATTTTAACTGATGATGATGAAAGTGAAAATATAACTATCAAAAATGAAAATAATAAATGGGATATATCATATACTAGTAATGGTAATAAATTATTAGAAGCAGATATAACTACAAAAGATAAAGAAACAACAATTAATTTTGATATGAATGACATAGATGGAAATATAGTATTTAAAGAATTAGAAGCAGATAAAACAAAATATTCATTTAGTTTAAAAGCAGATTTAACTGATTCTTACTCAAATTTTGGAATAGAATTAACAAATAATACTGAAGTTGTTTCTAAATTTGATGATATTGATACATCTAATAGCATAAAAGAAGATGATTTAACTGATGAAGATTTAGAAACTATATTAAATAATATTGATGAAAAACTAAAAGATACACCTTTTTATACAGTTTTTGAAATATTTTTAGGATTTTCATCTTCAAATAAAATAGTTGATTTTTCGAATAAAAAAGCGATGCTAACAACAGCTGATACAGTAATAGATGCTGCAAAATCATATTACACTATTAATGATACAACCTATGGAAATATGCTACCAAAAAATGAAGGAGAAACAGCATGTGTTACTATTGAAGATTTATATTATGATAATTTCCTAGATATTGATACATTTGATTATTCAGGAAAAGTAGTAGTTCAAAAACTTAATAATGAATATATATATTATTTATATTTATTAAAAGATTATGAATATATGATTAATGGTAAAACTGGAGAATTAACATCCAACGACATTGAAGAATATAACTATTATGAAGCAAGCGATATATATTATTGCAATAATTATTAAACTAAAAGCAGTATGCAAAACACATACTGCTTTTTAAAACTTTTAATCAAATAAATTACTATGACTACCTGTATTCATTAACAAAAGTTATATGTTTTTCAACTGTTAATTCATCTAGGCTTATATTATATAATTTTGTAAAATTAATTAATTCTTGTAAATCTATTTTCCTTTCACCTTTTTCAATTCTTATTATAGCATCTCTACATTTGCACATATAAATTATTTAAAAATTAATCATTAAAAATTTAAGCAAGATGTCATTTCATCTTGCTTAAATCCTATTTATATTTAATAACAAATTCCTCATTATTATTTATATCAACTATCAAAGTTGAACCTACCTTTATATCTTTTGCAATAATTTCATGTGAAATTAAAGTTTCAATATTTTTAGTAATATATCTTCTTATTGGTCTAGCTCCATATCTTTCATCATAAGCTTCATTTATAATCTTTTCTTTTGCTTCCTTAGTTACTTCAATATGTAAATAATTTTGACTAAGTCTTCCATTTAATTCTTTAACTATTTTATCTACTATATCTCCAACAACATTTTTCTTTAAAGAATTAAACACTATAATTTCATCAATACGATTAATAAATTCAGGTCTAAAAGTATTTTTAAGTTCATTTAATACAAGTTCATTTGCATTATCTTTATTATCTAAAATATACTCACTACCTAAATTACTAGTCATAATAATTATTGTATTTTTAAAATCAACTGTTCTTCCTTGAGAATCTGTTAACCTTCCATCATCAAGTATTTGAAGTAAAATATTAAAGACATCTTTATGAGCTTTTTCTATTTCATCAAATAAAACAATACTATATGGATTTCTTCTTACTGCCTCAGTTAATTCTCCTCCTTCATCATAACCAACATATCCTGGAGGAGCTCCAATTAAACGTGATACATTAAAGCTTTCCATATATTCAGAACAATCAATTCTAACCATATGTTTTTCATCATCAAATAATTCATAAGCTAAAGATTTAGCTACCTCAGTTTTACCTACACCAGTGGGTCCTAAAAAGATGAATGAACCAATTGGTTTAGTAGGATCTTTAATTCCACTTCTTGCTCTAATAATAGCTTCACTGACAAGTTTTAATGCATTATCTTGTCCCATAACTCTTTCCTTTAATCTATCAAATAAATGAAGTAATTTATCTTTTTCACTACTTACTAATTTAGCAACTGGAATATGAGTCCAACGAGAAATAATTTCTGCAATACCTTCTTCATCAACTATATCAGATAATATACTATTTTTATTATTATCTTGTAAATCTTTTAATTCATGTTCTAGTGCAGGTATAGTTCCATGACGTAATTTAGCACTAAGCTCTAAGTCGTAGTTTGCCTCAGCATTACTTAAATCAAATTTAGCTTTTTCAATTTCTTCTTTTTTCTTATTTATAGCATCCTTTACTTCTTTTTCACTATTCCATTTATCTCTTAAAACGTTTTCTTTATCTTTTAATTCGTTTAATTCTTCATCTATTTTTATTAATCTATTTTTAGATATTTCATCTTTTTCTTTTTTTAAAGCTTGACGTTCTATTTCTAAACTCATTATTTTTCTAGTCAAAGTATCAAGTTCTACTGGAACTGAATCAAGTTGCATTTTTATAGTTGCACATGCTTCATCTACTAAATCTATTGCTTTATCTGGTAAAAATCTATCAGTTATATATCTATCAGATAATGTTGCAGCAGCAACTAATGCACTATCTTTAATAGTTACCCCATGAAATATTTCAAATCTTTCTTTTAATCCCCTAAGTATCGTAATTGTATCTTCTACATTAGGTTCACTAACCAATACTTTTTGAAACCTTCTTTCAAGTGCTCCATCTTTTTCTATATACTTACGATATTCATTTAGAGTTGTAGCACCAATTACATGAATTTCTCCTCTTGCAAGCATTGGTTTTAACATATTAGATACATCCATTGCATTACCTTCACCAGCACCTACTATCATGTGTATTTCATCAATAAACATAATGATATTACCATCACTATTTTTAATTTCTTTTAAAACAGCTTTTAATCTTTCTTCAAATTCACCACGATATTTAGCACCTGCAACAAGTGCTCCTAAATCAAGTTCCCAAATAGTATGATTTTTTAAACTATTTGGAACATCCCCTTTAACTATTCTTTGAGCAAGCCCTTCAACTATGGCAGTTTTACCAACTCCAGCTTCCCCGATTAAAACAGGATTATTCTTACTTTTTCTGGAAAGAATACGAATAACATTTCTAATTTCTTCATCACGACCAATAACAGGATCAACTTTATTATCCATTACATTTTTAGTAATGTCTCTTCCATATTTATTTAATACATCTTTTAATTCTTCATCACTACCTGGATACATACTATCCCTCCTTTTACAAGCCAATTCTAACACTAAAATTAGCACTTGTCAACAGTAAGTGCTAATTACCATTTTTCTTAATTTTGAACCACGGCGGTTTAAGATGCCGCCGTGGCCTTTTAAAGTTTCTTACATCCCTATTATGTATGGATCACTTATTGACCCATTTCCATCAACTACATAGACATTAGACTTCAGATACAAGACAGGCCTGACGGAGGAGCCTCCAGACGCAATGCTACCGCTTAAGTAGCCGTCGCCATTCAGATAAAACACATTGCTTGAGCTGGACGAATACGGTGTTATTGTCCGTTCATATCCGATTTTATATAGCCAACTTTTTCCTGCACATGAAGATGAACTATATGAACTTAAATTTGTTGTTCTTGCACAACTACTTGCTAGAACACTATATCCATAATCACTTGGATACATTAATCCTATATATCCTTCTTCCTCTGTTGGTCTTCCACTATATACTGTTCCTGTTGTTCTTTCATAATTATAAAAACTTTCTGCTGTTGCACTTGTGCTACTATGTCCTCTTAAATACCATGTTACATTTTGGATCATGTTTCTATATGTGTCATTTATTCCTATTTCACTGTAATCACAATTTCCTGGAACATTTGTTGAATATCCATAACAATATGTTGAAACACTACTTTTATTACTTTCCCAATCATAATATGCTCCATTTAACAAACTTTTTAAACTTGATGCACTCCAATCATTTGTATTTGACTTATGCCATGCTAGTCCTCCAATTGATTCTTCTCTTATTATTTTTACTAAGTTTCCACTTTGTCCATGTGATGCACTATCAAACACTCCTATTATTCGCCATAACTCATTATTAAACCATATATAATTATTTGGATTCTTTCCTTCATATCTATATCCTTTTTCATTAACCACTTGCCCTGTTCCTTGTGTTTGTCCAGAAAGACTTATTATTTTATTATTTAAATATGTTTTAGATATGGTTGTAAAATCAATATCACAAGATACATTATTAGTAATATCTTCAATATATAATTTCCAATTATCATAATCCCATTTTCCTTTTGCATTTTCACAATTTACATCAACTCTATACATTCCCTTAGATGGAAAACTATTAGTGCTTACTCCATCTAATGTAAGCGCATACATAATACCATCTTTTTTAAATATTTTATTAGTATTATTGTAATCATTTAATACAATAATACTAATAAATATAATTAAAACAAATATACTAATTATTAACAATTTTTTTCTCATTTAGACATCTCCTTATCTCATTTATTAAATCTATTAATCTTATTTTTAAATAATAAATATCATATTTATTATTTTCATATTCTTCTTTTTTGACAATATCCAAATTATCTAATATTAATTTATTTACATTCTTTAAATTATCAATTCCAAACATATCAACTATTTTTTTATCAATACCTAATAATTTTATTTTATCTTTAACTTTTATTAATATTAGATAGTTTGGATATAATTTTTTTAGTATTAAATATCTTTCATTCATCTAAATCCTCACATAATAGTTTTAGAAAAAGTCCTTAGACTTTTTCATCTATTATTTATTTTTGAAAATAATTTCAGGATAGTTCATGGCCTTAATGCTTGTTTTTAAATAGCCATAACCATTTAAACATAAAACATTTAGGACTAACAGAGTAGCCGTTATTCGCATTATTGTTGTTTAAGTTGCCGTTGTTATTCAGATTAAACACATTGTTTGAGTTGGACGAATTCGGTTTATTAAAGAACTACCCTACCAATATCTATTAAAAATATTAGTTACTGCATTTTTATTAGCAAAAGGATAACTATGCTTATAATTTTCAATACTACTAAATACTTGACTAAATTCAATCATTTCATTTTCAAATAAATATTTAGTTCTTTTTATTCCTTTTTTTATATTTTTTTTACTATTTTTATTTAATTTAATAATAGTTTTTTTATTTATTACTTTAAAATTATAACCTAAAAATGATATTCCATTTTTAGCATTTACAATCATAGTTTTATTTTTATTAATATCTAATTTATATTCTATATTTAATTCTTCTTCAATAATTTTTAAACATTTATTTAAATAATTTTTATCATTATGAATAAATATATAATCATCCATATAATTTACAAATTTTAATTTTAAATTATTAATCATATAATGTTGCAATTTAGCTAAATAAAATATTGCTAAAAATTGACTAGTCATATTACCAATAGGTAATCCTTTACCAAAATTATATAAAGGTAATTCCATTTTTAATTTTTTCTCAAACCTTTTTATAACTAAATTAATATACTCTTTATTAGTGCTACAAATTATTTTTTTTACTAAATTAAACTCATCATAAGTTAAATCGTTTTTAATTAATTCTAATAATTTACAATGATCAATTTTATAGAAAAATTTAGAAATATCTAATTTTAAAAAATATATATTTTCATATTTTTTAAAATATTCTATATCTTTTTTTAACAATTTAATAGCATAATCTATACCCATGTTTTTTCTTGTTGCACAATTACGATAATTAAGATATTTTGTAAGTTTAGGCATAAGTATAAATCTTGCAACATAATGATTAATTATTTTATCATAAATACTTTGACTCATCACCACCCTTATTTTAGGTTTAAATACTGGAAAAATATTATATTTACCCCCATCATATAAATTATTTTCTAATACTCTTTTTATATCAATAAGATATTCAATTTTCTGTTTTTCAAATTCAAATATCTTCTTTTTATTCTTAACATTTTTTCTAATCTCTTCTTCATATATTATTTTTAAGTCTTTAATTAATACTTTCATATTTATTATTTATCCATTTAGTTACCATTTTATTTATTTCAATTAATTTTTCTCCAATACTACATAAATTTTTTTCACTTATATATTTTAAAGTAAATAATCTATCTAATAAAAAATCTAAATATGCAATATTTCCCTTAATATTAGTTTTATAATAACTAATATTATCTTCATCATAATTTAATTTTAATATCAACTCAATTATTAAATTAGAAACTACCCTTATTTTATCTTTATAAAAGTAATCTTTTCTTGGAATATTTTCAATTAAATTATCTAATTCATTAATAAATAATTTATATTTATTTAAAAGAGTAAATTCATTATTATTTATTTTAAACATTCTTGAATATATTTTAAAATATTTTCTAACTTTTCAGGGCTTGCAAATTTAACTCTTTTAATTAACAAATCAAGTCGATTATTTAATGAACTATAATTTATAGATTTTTCCAAAATATCATCATAATTATTTTTACTACTAAAATCTTTAAAAGCAACTTCTTTATCTTTATCAAATATTTTATAAGAAATATTTGATTCTTCTAATATTTTTAAATTCTTTTCTAAAATATTATTTGGAAAACCACATTTAAGATTCGTCAATACTTTATAACCAAATAGAAAATTAAAAATTAAACCATCTTCATTAAAGACAGTTAAAAACTTCCCTTCTTTTTTAAAAATAGCCACATAATGTTTACTTTCAACTGCTCCAAAATTATCATTATCCGTTGCTAATTTGGGCAAAACATCCCGTTTGTTTGTTTGTTTGTTTGTTTGTTTGTTTGTTTGTAGAATTTTAGCATTTGGGAAAATGCTTGTCAATACTTTCCAAAAAAATTTTTTCACTTTTTATCCTTTCTCTTTTTGTTGATAACTCTTGCGACCACGGCGGTTTAAGATGCCGCCGTGGCCTTTTAAAGTTTATCACATCCCTATTATGTATGGATCACTTATTGACCCATTTCCATCAACTACATAGACATTAGACTTCAGATACAAGACAGGCCTGACGGAGGAGCCTCCAGACGCAATGCTACCGCTTAAGTAGCCGTCGCCATTCAGATAAAACACATTGCTTGAGCTGGACGAATACGGTGTTATTGTCCGTTCATATCCGATTTTATATAGCCAACTTTTTCCTGCACATGAAGATGAACTATATGAACTTAAATTTGTTGTTCTTGCACAACTACTTGCTAGAACACTATATCCATAATCACTTGGATACATTAATCCTATATATCCTTCTTCCTCTGTTGGTCTTCCACTATATACTGTTCCTGTTGTTCTTTCATAGTTATAAAAACTTTCTGCTGTTGCACTTTCGCTACCATATCCCCTTAAAAACCATGTTACATTTTGTATCATGTTTCTATATGTCCCATTTATTCCTATATCGCTATAATCACAATTTCCTGGAACACTTGTTGAATATCCATAACAATATCCACTGTCTGTTCCATCCTGTGCATTGTAATATGCTCCATTTAACAAACTTTTTAAATTTGATGTGCTCCAATTATTTGTACTTGATTTATCCCATGCTAATCCTCCAATTGATTCTTCTCTTATTATTTTTACTAAATTTTGTCCACTTTGTCCATGTGATTCACTATCAAACACTCCTATTATTCGCCATAACTCATTATTAAACCATATATAATTATTTGGATTCTTTCCTTCATATCTATATCCTTTTTCATTAACTACTTGGCCTGTTCCTTGTGTTTGACCAGACAAACTTATTATTTTATTATTTAAATAAGTTTTACTACTAGGTGTTTGATAAGTTAAATTACAAGTAGTATATTTATTATTAATTTGAGAAATTTCTATTCTTTGATATTTTTGATTATAACTTGATGTTGCTCCACTACAACTAAGTGATGCTGGAGTTGATGCATTATAAGTATTACCAGTATTATTTGTATTTACTGTTACATCTGGTGGAACTATATCAAAATATAAATAACATTTATCAGATACATTAGCTTTTAATGTAACACTATTATTACCATTCCAAACAAGAGTGCTTCCATTTTCACATTTTGACAAAGTTGCATTATATTCATAACCACTCGGCCACTTACTATCAGTAGCTACTTTGTATTCTCCACTACCTCGGCTAGTTTCAAGCATATAAGTAAACATACCTGATGTATCAAATTTATCATTATTACTTTTATATACTGGCTTATTTATTTTATTATAAAATAATATAATACCAATTAATAATATAAAAATAAAACCAGTTATAGCAATTATTTTTTTCTTTTTCATTTTATACTAATCATCCCTATTCCTAATATACTTTTCTACCCTACTATAATTTTAACACAAAACTAGAGATACCGTCAATTAATAATAAATAGAATTTCAAATCTACATATGAATTAATTAAGAATTACTATTTTGCTAATTATTTTAATTGATTTTATTGTATCTTCAAATTCTATATCTTTTGCATATTCATAGTTATTTTGATAACTATTCCATAAAGATTTTAATTTTGAATCATCTTCAATTAAATTTATATAATCATTTGCATTTTCTATACCTTAGTTTGACAGTTTTAATATCAATATCCTTGCAAACCTAGATAAAATCTAGTTTTTTTAAGATTTACTTCT
>CALVXN010000030.1 GCA_944371315.1 uncultured Bacilli bacterium
GTTATAAAAAAGATAATAAGTGAGCATAAATAAATGCTTGCTTTTAAATTGAATAAATAATTAAGATATGCTATAATTTTTTTATAGTATGGAGGTTAGTTATGCTAGATAATGAATTATTAAAGGATGTAAAAAATGATGAAGAAACGAGTAATGAAATAATAGAAATTGATGAAAATGAAGAAATAAGTAATACACAATATGATTTAAATGAAGTAGAAGAAGATGATAAAAATAAAAAAATTAAGAAGGATAGTAAAGAAAAAAAGATAAAAAAGGAAAGTAAATGGAAAAAACTGAGTAAAAAGAAAAAGATAATAATAATTGTATCTATAATTGTTTTACTTGTTGCTATTATTGGTATTTTATTATATTTCTTTGTATTTAAAAAAGATGGTGAAAAAAATAATGATAATAAAGAACCATTAGTAATTGTTGAAAATGATAATTACCGTTATGAAGATGGAACTTTGATATTTATTGATGAAAACAAAAATGAATTAGGTAAATATGAATGCACTAATAAAAATGAAAATTTATGTTATGTTGCATATTACAGTAATGAAGATGAATTTGATGTTCCAAAAAATGTATATGAAAATGGTGTCCAAATTGAGTTTAGAAGTGATGTCTTAGCTAATAATTATGTTTTTATTTATGATAATACAAAAAGAGAAGATGGAAATATAATTTTATATAATATGGCTGATGAAGAAAAAGTTGAAGATTATTCTTTAGTAAAAAAAGTAAATGATGAATATGTAATTGTTAAAAACTTAGATAATGAATATGCTTTACTAAAATTTGAAAGTGATAAAATTACAAATGCAATTGATTTTGATTATGATTATTTAGGATATATTAGTGATTCAAAATACATAGTTGGTGCCAATAACAATAATTATATTTTACTTGATATGGATGGTAGTGAAATAACTAAAAATATTCCTGGGGAAATTAAGAATTATGATGATAAAAATATAAGTGTTAAGATAGATGGGGATTATTATGTGTATAATTATCAAGGTATTAGACAAAATGAAGAAGAATATGACTATATTCGATTTGTAAGTAATTATATAATTGCTGCTAAAAGTAAAAAGCTATATGCTTTTGATAGTGAAATGAATCCATTAAATTTAGAAGGTATTAGAATTAGTAGTTCAAAATATAATACTGAATTAATATTTAATGATGATTTATATCAAACTGGTAAAGAAGAAGCTTTTAATGCAAGTTTACAAGAAAATAAAATAATGTTGGAATTTGATGATGAAATAGTTTATATAAATTTAAACGAGGGAAATTATAATAAAGATAAAGAATATATAAGTTATTTTCAAGGAAAATTATATTTTTATAAAGATGCTGATAAAAAAGAATTATTGGGTAGTTATGCATGTAATTATGCTAATTCAGTTGACAATACAACTACATCATTAACTAACTGTTATTTAGCAAAGGAAAGTGCTATATTAAATAATTCAAAAGATACTAATCTAGGATATTTACCTATATATAATGAAAGATTTGTATTTATTGCTGATACAAAAAGTCCTAATGCTAATGATAATATTATTTTATGGGATTTAAAACAAAATAAAAAGTTAGCTACATATAAACAAGTTGATGCTGGATTTTATAACAATGAAAAAGATATTAATTTTGTTGAAACTGGAGGAACAATTGTTCTTGCAAAAAATACTAGTGATTCTTATGGCTTAATAAATATTGAATCAAATACTGTAAGTGGTATAATTGCTTTTAAAGATGATGAAGGTAATACTAATGTTTCTGCAAAAAATTTAAATGGTTATATTTTGATGAAACGAAGTAATGGGACATATCATTTATACGATAATAAGGGTAATGAAATTACTGAAGGTTTAACAACTAAAAATGAAATAGTTGATTATAAAGATAATTATTTGTTAGTAAAATCTAATGATAATTATGTAATATATAAATTAGATGGTAGTATTGTAAGTAATGAATATAAATATATTATTTTAGAAAAAAATTATTATATAACAGTTGATAAAAATAATAATGTTGGTGTATTTACTTTTGCAAAGGGAAATGTAAATTTAGCTGAAGGTAAAAAAATAGTTATTGATGGTAAAGATTGTGCTAATGAAATAAAATATGGGGTTAATGGTAGTGTATTAGTGTTAACATATACTTATGGTGGTCAAAAACAAGTTGTTGAAATAAATATAGGATAGGTGAAAAAATGCAAGATAAAAAAACATTAATTACTATAATTGTTCTCCTTGCAGTTTTTTTACCTGCTACTATTGCAGGAACTTATCGTAAGTTTACAAGAGATGAAAATGCTTTAATAGATGATAATCCTAATCATGATTTAATATATAATGATAAAGTGTATTTTTATTTAGATAATGAATTAGTATCTATTTATGAGTGTTCTAATTGTAGTGAAATAAAAACGGAAATTAATGATAATGAATATCATACAAATTACTTTAAAAATGGCAATTATAAATTACCGGTTGTTTTAAATAAAAATTTTGCGTTAATTAAAGAAAACAATAAAAATTATATATATAATTTACTTTCTAGTAAAACTATTAGTGGTTATGATGTAATAAAAAATTATAATGTTGAGCATACAGAATTTGTGTTAATAGTATCAAATAACAATAAATGGGGAGTTATTGGTATTGATGAAAATGCTGCTCAATTAAAAATAAATTTTGATTATGATTATATTGCTTTACCTAGCCATATTATTAATGGATTACTTGATACATCTAAATTTATTTCAATGGTAAATCAAGAATGGTATATTTTAAATAGTGATGGAACTTCTGATTATCAAGCGTTTAATTCTGAGATAGTAGATTTTAATAATAAATATTATATTTCTTATGAAAATGATGCATATCACATAATGGATTACAATAATCAGGAATATTTAAGTTCTGTTAATAAAAGTGGTGTTTATGCTGTTTCTGATTACATTTATTTAATTAGTAATAATTCGTTATATATTTATAGTGATTGTAGTAGTAGTCCATTAAAAAGTATAAATTTGCCAAGTTATGGTAATATATATTTCAATCAATTAGAAAGTAGTGTTGAAATTATAATAGATGATAATTTGTATTATACTATTGAATTATCTGAGCTGGTTTGATAAAATAAATTTGTGTTTTGAAGATATTTGAGGAGTAAAATAATTATTAATTTTAGAGAGTTAGTGGTTGGTGTAAACTAATATTAAAGTTATTTGAAGGTTGCAAGTAGAAAAACATATGCAGCGATGCTTTAAAATCATGATAAGTAAAATAAAGGATGGTAACGTCATAAAAGACTCCTTGGGCCATCCTTTTTATTTTGTAATAATAATTTAAAGGAGAATGATATTTATGTTAGAAACTAAATACAATCATAAATTAGTTGAAGAAAACAAATATGAAAAATGGTTAAGTAGCGGTTATTTTGAAGAAAGAGAAGGGCTACCTCCTTATGCAATAGTTATACCACCACCAAATGTTACTGGTAAATTACATTTAGGTCATGCATGGGATACAACTTTACAAGATATTATTATTCGTTTTAAAAGAATGCAAGGATATAATGCAATTTGGGTTCCTGGTATGGATCATGCTGGTATTGCTACCCAAGCAAAAGTAGACGCTAAATTAAAAGGTATGGGGATTAATCCAAGAAGTTTATCTAGAGATGAATGGCTTAAATATGCATGGGATTGGAAAGACGAATATGCAGAAAATATTCATAATCAATGGGCAAAGTTAGGTTTATCTTTATGTTATTCTAAAGAAAGATTTACTTTAGATGAAGGTTTAAATAAAGCTGTTAATTATGTTTTCAAGACTTTATATGATGAAGGCCTAATTTATAGAGGAGAGAGAATTATAAATTGGGATCCTGTTGCAATGACTGCTTTATCAAATGAAGAAGTAATTTATAAAGAAATTGAAGGAGCCTTTTATCATATTAAATATTATATTGCCGGAACTGATGATTATCTAGAAGTTGCAACTACTAGACCTGAAACATTATTTGGTGATACTGCTGTTGCCGTAAATCCTAACGATGATAGATATAATAAATTAATTGGTAAAATGGTTAAACTTCCAATCGTAAATAAATTAATTCCTATTATTGGGGATGAACATGCAGATCCTGAATTTGGAACCGGTGTTGTAAAAATTACTCCAGCTCATGATCCTAATGACTTTGAAGTAGGTAATAGACATAATTTAGAAAGAATTTGTGTTATTAATCCTGATGGAACTATGAACGAAGCAGCTTTAAAATATAATGGTTTAGATAGGTTTGCTTGTCGTCAAGAATTAGTTAAAGATTTAGAAGATGAAGGTTTATTAATATCTATAAAACAAATTAAACATAACGCAGGACATAGTGAACGCAGTGGTGTTATGATTGAACCTTATTTATCAAAACAATGGTTTGTAAAAATGAGGCCTTTAGCTGATAAAGTATTAGAAAATCAAAAAAATAAAGATACTAAAGTAAATTTTGTTCCAGCACGTTTTGAAAAAATTATGAATCATTGGATGGAAATTACTTATGATTGGTGTATTTCAAGGCAACTTTGGTGGGGACATCGTATTCCTGCATGGTATAAAGGTGATGAAGTTTTTGTTGGGGATGTTCCACCAGGGGACGATTGGGTTCAAGATCCAGATGTTTTGGATACTTGGTTTAGTAGTGCTTTATGGCCATTTTCGACTTTAGGTTGGCCAGAAATAACAAAAGATTTTGATAAATTTTATCCTAATAATGTTTTAGTTACTGGTTATGATATTATACCTTTTTGGGTAAATAGAATGACTTTTCAAGGCTTACATTTTACGGGTAAAAGGCCTTTTAATGATTGTTTAATTCACGGATTAATTAGAGATAAAGAAGGAAGAAAAATGAGTAAATCATTGGGTAATGGTGTTGACCCAATGGATGTAATTGAAAAATATGGTGCTGATGCTTTAAGATTTTTCTTAACTACTTCAACAGCATCAGGTATGGATTTAAGATATGATGAAGAAAAAGTAGCTTCTACTTGGAATTTTATTAATAAGTTGTGGAATGCTTCACGCTTTGTATTAATGAATATTGAAAGCTTAAATAAAGACAATTATACATTAGATAATTTAAAAGAAGAAGATAAATGGATATTAACTAAATTGAATAGTTTAATTAAAACCGTAACAAAATATATGGAACATTATGAATTTAATATTGCGGGAACAGAGCTTTATAGTTTTATTTGGAATGATTTTTGTGATAATTATATTGAATTTGCTAAATTTAGTTTAAATGATTGGACAACAAAATCAGTATTATTAAAAGTGTTAACTTCTATTTTAAAAATGTTACATCCTTTTATGCCTTATGTTACTGATGAAATATATGATATGTTACCAATTAAAGAAGAAAATATTATGATTAGTTCATATCCAGTATTTAATAAAAAGGAAATATATAAAGATTCTTTAGAAGATATTAATAATAAAATTGAGTTTATTAGATTATTTAGAAATATAAAATTAGAAAATAAAATAGGAAAAGATTATTTTGTTTCTATTAATAATGATAATAATTATAATTTAATATTTAAAGTATTAAAGATTACTGATGAAAGACTAGTTAAAAAAGAAGATAAAACAAAAGTAAATGTTAAATATTTAAATTATGATTTAGATATTTATTATGATAATGTTTTGAGTGAATTTGATAAAGAACAAAAAATGAAGCAAATTGAAAGTTTAAAAAATAGCATTAAACGAAGAGAAAATTTGTTAGCAAATGAAGGATATTTAAATAAAGCTCCGAAGGAACTTATAGAAAAAGAAAGACAAACGTTAGCAAATGAATTAGAAATGTTAAAAAATTTGGAGGGATAATATGAAAGATGTTGTTATAGTTGGAGCTGGACCTGCTGGTTTATTTGCTGCATATGAGTTAATTGTAAATAATCCTAAATTAAAAATAGTTTTACTTGATAAAGGATTTTTAGCATGTAATAGACATTGCCCAATGAATGAAAAGAAAATACCATGCGTTAATTGTAATCCTTGTAATATTATGGCTGGTTTTGGGGGTGCAGGAACATTTTCTGATGGTAAGTTAAACTTTATTCCTAAACTAGGTAAAAGTAATTTATATAAATATTTAAGTATTAGTGAAGCTGATGAATTAATTGATTATACTGAGACTATATTTAATAAATTTGGTATGGATAGTGATGTTTATCCTAGTAATATGGATGAAGCAATGAAAATTAAAGAAAATGTGGCTAGATGTGGAGCTAATTTATTGGTGATTAAGCAAAAACATTTAGGTAGTGATAAATTGCCAGGATATATTACAGATTTTACTAATTTTTTAAAGGAACATAATGTTGAAGTTTTAGAATGTTTTGATGCTTTTGATTATGAAAAAAATGATAAAGGGTATAAACTTATTGGAAAACATAAAGGTAAAGAAGTTTCAATTGATACAAAAAATATAATAATTGCACCAGGTAGAACTGGAGCAAAATGGGTTCAAGAAATTGCAGATAAACATAATTTATTATATGTTTCTCAAAGTATTGAAATTGGAGTTCGAGTAGAAGTAAGAAGAGAAATACTTGAACAAATAACTAAAACAATATATGATCCTAGTATATTTATAAAAACTAGAACATATGATGATGAAATAAGAACTTTTTGCACTAATCCTGGTGGATATGTAACAAAAGAAAATTATTATGGTTATATTTGTGTAAATGGACATGCATTAAAGGATAAGAAAAGTAATAATTCTAATTTTGCTTTTATATCAAAAGTTAATTTAACTGAACCTGTAACAAATACACGTGAATATGGTGAATCTATTGCTAAAATTGCTAATACTTTAGGTGGTGGAAAACCAATTGTTCAAACTTTAAAGGATTTAAAACGTGGTAGGAGAAGCACTCAAGATAGGATTAATAAAGGATTTTTAGAACCGACCTTAAAAGATTGCGTAGCTGGGGATTTAGCTTTAGTGTTACCGCATAGAATTATAACTAATATTTTAGAAGGATTAGAAGTTTTAAATAAAATAATTCCCGGAGTAAGTAATGATGAAACATTATTGTATGGACCAGAAATTAAGTTTTTTAGTAATGAAATTGAAACAGATAATAATATGAAAATAAATGATGAAAATATTTACTTTATTGGTGATGGTGCAGGCAAGGCAGGTAATATTGTTACTGCTGCTGCAACAGGTATTATGGCTGCTAGAGATATTTTGAAATAAATTATTATAATTTTTAATATAATTTTATATGAAGAAATATATAGTTCATCGAGGTATATATAATAAAAATGTAAGTGATAATTCATATAAAGCATTATATGATGGATTATTAAGTTATAAATATATTGGAATAGAAACAGATGTTAGAGTTACTAAGGATAATGTATTTATTTTATATCATGATGTTCTTTATAAAGGAAAACTAGTAAAAAATGTATTTTATAAAGATATGGTTAATGTTAGTAAATTAGAAGATATATTAAAAATAAATACTAATAAAATAATTTTACTTGAAATAAAAGATTTTGATATTGATGTAAAAAAATTTATTAAATTAATTAATAAGTATAATAAAAATATAATGATTATGTCATTTGATGTAAATGTTATTAAAAAAATAAAAAAGATAACTAGCAAGTATAAACTAGGTGTATTAAATTATGTATTAAATAGTGATAGTTATTATAATTTTGATTTTATATGTTTGCTTGATATTATTGCTACTGATTATGTTATTGAAAGTTTTAAAAAAAGAAATATTGACATTCTTATATACGGAGTAGTGAATGATAATAGAAACTTAACTTATATAATAGATGATTATAAACTTAAGTAAATAAAGAAAATTTGTTTGCATATATTTAAAACCTATGCTATAATCAAATAGACCCAAAGAAAAAGGTATATAATCCGCTGATATAAATTATGATTATAGGTAAAAGTAATAAGGAGGTTAGAAAAATGGCAAATCTTGTAGATAAGATTAACGCAAAGCATATTCGTTCAGATGTTCCTGAATTTAGAGTTGGGGATACAGTTAGAGTTGATGTTTGGGTAAAAGAAGGTAAAAAAGAAAGAATCCAATCTTTTGAAGGCTTAGTTATAGCTAAAAGAGGTGGTGGTGTTTCTGAAACATTTACTGTTCGTAAAAAATCTGGAACTGTTGGAGTATCTCGTATATTCCCAGTTAATGCACCAACTATTGATAAAATTACTGTAGTTAAAAAAGGTAAAGTTAGAAGAGCAAAACTTAACTTTATTAAAGGAATGCGTAAAGAATACAAAGTTAAGGAAAGAAGTTAATTCTTTCCTTATTTTGGTTAGGAGAAAAGATGAAATTTTGGAAGATAATTAGGGATTTAATTCCATATGCTTTTATAGTTTTTTTAGTAATTATTATTAGAACATATATTGCTACTCCAGTTAGAGTTGATGGAAATAGTATGCGTAAAACATTAGAAGATGGCGATATTTTGCTTTTATATAAAATGGCTAAATTTGAACGCAATGATATAATTGTATTAGATGAAAAAGAAGATGAAGAAATAATTATAAAAAGAATTATTGCGTTACCTGGAGAAACTATAAAAATACAAAATGGAAAAATTTATATTAATGACAAAGAATATAATGATGAATTTGCATATGGTGATACTAGTGATTATGAACAAGTTACTCTAGATGAAGATGAATACTTTATTTTAGGAGATAATCGTCTTATTAGTAAAGATTCAAGGTATTTTGGAACAATTACTGAAGATGAAATAATTGGTAAAATAGTATTTAGATTTTGGCCATTTAGTAAAATTGGAACTGTATAGTAATTTATTCTAATATTTAAAGGAGTTTTATTATGGAATCTTATGATTTAGAAGAATACAAAATGTTAAGAGATGAAATTCAAAGTTGTATTGAAAGAGATAATAGCTTAGCAACGTTTATGGTTACTGCAGTTGCAACAATCTTAACTGTTGCAATATCTGCAAATTTACAAGTGCCATTTTTATTTTTAATTTCCTTTTGTATAATCATTCCATTTAGCGCAAGACTTGCTCATTATAAAAGTAATGTAGCAAGAATAAGTGCTTATATGATTGTATATTTAGAACCTAAAATGTCTATTAAATATGAAACTAATGCTATAAAATATAAAAATCCTAAAAGTAAAAAATCTATGTTAATAATTTCAATGCGTAATTATATTGGAATGTGGTTAGGAGTAATCTCATATTTAATATATGTAGTTGAATTTATAAATAAAATTAATATTACTTCATGGTATCATTATATTGCTTTAATTATTCCAGTTTTTTTAATAATTTTATGTTATAAGATTGATAAAAAAATAGATAGTGTTGGTAAAGAAAGAAATGAATGGATAGAGATTTATAAGAAGTCTAAAGAAAGCAAATAATGCTTGTCCTATTGAGGGTTTGTTTATGGAAGTAGTAAAAGTTGGAGAAAAAACATATTATATAAAAAATAATACTAATATTGGAATATATAAAATAGATGAAAATTCTGTATATCTAATTGATACTGGCAATGATAAAGATATGGGTAAAAAAATATTAAAAATTGTTAGTGAAAACAATTGGCAAGTTAAAGGAATTATAAATACTCATTCAAATGCTGATCATATCGGTGGTAATAAATATATTCAAGGTAAGACTAATTGTTCTATTTTTTCTTTTGGTGTTGAAAATTGTTTTATAAAATATCCTTTTTTAGAATCCTCTTTTTTGTATGGGGGTTATCCTTTTAAAGATTTAAAAAATAAATTTTTGGAAGCTAAGGAATCACAAGCTACAAATATAGATGGTAATTTACCTGTTGGTTTAGAATATGTTCCTTTAAAAGGACATTTTTTTGATATGATTGGTATTAAAACTCGTGATGATGTTTTCTTTTTAGGGGATTCCCTATTTAGTGAAGAAACAATTAATAAATATCATGTATTTTTTATTTATGATGTTAAAGAGTATTTAAATACTTTGGAATTTTTATCAAATTTAAATGCTAAATTATTTATTCCTTCTCATGGCATTGTAACTAATGATATTTCTAATTTAATAAATATTAATAAAAATAAGATAAAAGAAATTATAGAATTTTTAAATAATGTATGTATAAATGAAATAACTTTTGATGATATTTTAAAGATGGTTTTTGATAAATATAATTTAGTAATGAATGCTAATCAATATGTATTAGTTGGTAGCACAATTCGTTCTTATTTATCTTATATGTATAATTTAGATTTAATTACTTATATTTTCAATGATAATAAAATGTATTGGAAACAAGTTGAGGTAAATGATAATGAAAGTAATAACAATTTGTGGTAGTTTAAAATTTAAAGATGAAATGATGAAAATTGCTATTGATTTAGCATTAAAAGGTAACTGTGTTATTACTCCGATATATCCAGTAGATGATTATAAGTCAAAATATACGAAAGAGGAGATAGAGACATTAAATAAAATACATAAAGAAAAAATTAGGTTATCTGATGCAATATTTGTTGTTAATGTTAATGGATATATTGGAAGTAGCACAAAAAATGAAATACTTTATTCAAAATCTTTAAATAAAGAAATAATTTATTATAATTAATATATTGGAGTTTTATATGAAATTTAGGTTAGTTATTATTAGTTCCCTTTTATTATTTTTGACTGGTTGTGTTGGAAAATTAGAAAGTTATAATCCTTTGAGTGAAGATGAATTAGTAGAATATGTAAAAAATGGAATTTACAATGACTTGGGGGATGAAGTGGATGTTTTAATTAATAAAAAACGTCAAGAATATTTGTGTGGTGCAAATATAGATGCTACGTGTTTTGGTAAGCATTATATTCCCGATACTTTTGTTTATTATATAACAATTACAAATAAAAATAATTCTAGTGTTACTTCTGATGATGTTATTTTTGTTGATTCATATAAGGAAGATGGGAAAATTGTAGAAAGAAGATTTGATTATGAAGAATATAGTCAATTGCATTATAAAGCAAAATTTGAAAATGAAGTAAGTGATATTTTATTAGAAACTAATTATTTTATTAAATATGGAGATGTTTATATTTTAGAAAATAATGAAGATTCTTTATATATAAAAGATTTATTTAGTTATATTCTTAATATTGACTATGGAATGTATAATGGAGAAAATTTATTAAATTATAATATTTTTATAATGTATAATGAAGAATTGTTTAATTATGTTAAATCTTCTGAATTTGATTATAATTCTTTTATTAATGAAGCGGTTAATATAAGAAATTCATATGGTTATGCACATGAATATTTAGATATTAAAGCAGATGATAGTTATGATTATATCTTTTTTAGATATTCAAATAATGGATGTAAGAATAATCGTAATTGTTCTATTTTATATGGTATAAATAAAATGTGGTAATAGAAGGTTAAATAAATAGTAATATGAAAAAGAAAAAGAGAAAAATTTTGAAAATTTTAATTATATTATTAATTATAATTATTGGGATAGTTGTTGTATTTAAACTAATAGCAAATGAGGTTACAAAGAAAGAAAACTTGAAACTCAATGTTAATAATAGTGTTAGCAATGATGATAATGTAGTAAATAGTGAAGAAAATATAGAATGGGATGAAATAACAGAAAAAGGCGTTAATGAAGAGTTATTACTTCAAAATGTAAACACTAAAGATTTAGAAAAAATTTCTACACTACTTCAATCTTTAAGTGCAGAAATTGCCCAAAAAGAAAAAGAAGATATAAATTTTTATTTAAGTGCGGGATGGTATAAATACACGTTAGATAGTCAACAATTTAACGAAGTTATAAATATGGGAAAAGATGCTATAAAACCATTATATTTAATTATTTATAAAAGCCCTAATCAAGGTTCTTATGAGTATATTTGTGCAATGGCATTATCAAAACTAGTTAATTTTAATGATGTAATTGATTCTTGGTCTACTTCAAAAGAATTCTTAGAAATGTTTAATCAAAAGGTTATTAGTGATAGAGAAAAATAAGTTACAATTTATAGGATATGTTTTATTTCAATTCTTCTTTTGCTTAAAAATTATGAAGTAGATTTATATAAGGCGGTTTTTAAATGACTGATGAAGAAAAAAGTTTCCAAAAAGTATGTATCAACTGGTTGATACCGATTTATTTAACCTCCTTATATAATCTTTTATAAATAAAGGGTTTTGTGAGATTTTATTCTTACACGTTTTATGTAAAAATTGATTAAAATTGAGTAAAAATGATAAAAATATCATATTTTTAAGGCTTTTTAGTAGAACAATTAATAATGTAATATCGTCAGTGTAACCCTTGTAGTAAAATATAAAAAGAACAGGAGATGATTGGAATAGGTAATTTAATAAATGATAATCAAGACATAGTTTTTTATAATGATGAAGAAGGAAATTTTAATGTTGAAGTATTAATAAAAGATGAAGATGTTTGGCTAAATACAAAGATGTTATCTCAATTATTTAAAATTGATAGATCTGGAGTTATTAAACATATATCCGATATATATAATGATGAAGAATTAAATAAAAATTCAACTTATGCAAAAATTGCACAAGTTCAAAAGGAAGGAAACAGAAATGTTACACGTAATATTGATTATTATAATCTTGATATGATCATTTCTTTAGGCTTTAGGGTAAATTCTAAAACAGCTATTAAATTTAGAACTTGGGCTAACAAACTGTTAAAAGATTATATTATCAAAGGATATAATTTAAACGAAGATAGATTTCTAAAAGCAAATAAAAGTGATTTAGAATACTTTGATGAATTACTTGAAAAAATAAAACTGATAAGAACAAGTGAAAGAATGTTTTATCAAAAAATCACAGATATTTTTGCAGAATGCAGTATAGATTATGTAAAAGATAGTGAAGTGGCAAATACTTTTTATATGACTATACAGAATAAATTTCACTATGCTATAACGCATCAAACTGCGGCAGAAATTATATATAATAGAGCAGACTCAAATAAAGAATATATGGGACTTACAAATTGGCTAAGTTGTACCAAATGACACGAAATGAAAAAATAATAAAATTGCTTTATTTTAAAG
>CALVXN010000031.1 GCA_944371315.1 uncultured Bacilli bacterium
GGTCTATGGAGAGTCTAAAGGACTCAGTGAAGTAGAAATGCCTTGTAGTGATGCAAGGTCAGTCAAACTTGTTTGACATTTGTTCTTGTTTTATCATCAATTAATGTTATAATTAATTTAAGGTAGGTTAATAATGAAAAAAGTAGTTGTAATGATATTTTTAATATTATTTTTGGGTGGTTGTGGTAAAGATGATGATAAATTAGTGATGGTTACAGAAGCTGGATTTGCACCTTATGAATACTATGAAAACGGGGAAATAGTTGGCGTTGATATTGATATAGCTAAAGAGATAGCAAAATATTTAGGTAAAGAGTTAGTAGTAAAAGACGTTGCTTTTGATTCAATAATTAATGAGGTTAAAACAGGTAAAGCTGATTTTGGAGCGGCAGGTATTAGTTATAATGAAGAACGTGCTAAACAAGTTGATTTTACAATTAATTATTCTACTTCTAAACAAATAGTTGTTGTTAAAGAAGATAATATAAAAATAAACATTAATGATTTAGATAATTTAAAAATAGCCGTTCAATTAGGAAGTGTTGGGGATACATATGTTACAAAAAATTATCCAAATGCTGAAATAGTTAGACAAAAAAAATATTTAGCTGCAATTCAAGATTTACTAAAAAATAAAGTTGATTGTGTAGTTATGGATGAACTTCCAGCGAAAGAAATATTAAAAAATAATGCAGGTTTGAAAATTTTAAATCAAGAACTTTTTTCAGATACTTATGGAATGGTTGTAAAAAAAGGAAATAAAGAGCTTTTAGATGCAATAAATAAAGTGTTAGAAGATTTAGTTGAAGAAGGAAAAATAAATGAATTTATTATAAATCATTTGGAAGGTGAAGAATAAATATGTTAGATAGTTTATATCAAACTTTAATTTATGATAATAGATATTTATATTTTTTAGAGGGCTTAAAAAACACTTTAATTATTGCTTTTTTTGCTGTTATATTAGGAATAATTATAGGAATAATTATATCTTTAATTAGAAATTATCATGATAAAACTAATAAATTAAAAATACTTAATTTTTTAGCAAAATGTTATGTAAATATTATTAGAGGAACTCCAGTAATTTTGCAATTAATGATTATTTATTATGTAATATTTGCTAGTGTAGATATAAATATTATTATTGTTGGGATTTTAGCTTTTGGTATTAATTCTGGTGCTTATGTATCTGAAATAATTAGAGCAGGGATAAATTCCATAGATAAAGGTCAATTAGAAGCAGGATATTCACTAGGATTAAATTATTCTAAAATAATGCGTTTTATTATTTTCCCTCAAGCAATAAAAAATATTTTACCAGCATTAGGTAATGAATTTATTACTTTATTAAAGGAAACCTCTGTTGGTGCTTATATAGGAATAGTAGAGTTAACTAAGGCATCAGATATAATTGCATCAAGAACATATGATTATTTTTTACCTTTAATAGTAGTTGCAATAATTTATTTATTATTAACTATTGTTCTTTCAAAATTAGTTAATTTAATGGAAAGGAAATTGGATAATGTTAGTAGTTAAAAATTTAAGTAAAAGATTTGGAAAAACTACTGTGTTAAAAAATATAAATTTAGTAGTTAATAAAAAAGATAGAGTAGCTATAATTGGTTCATCTGGTTGTGGAAAGTCGACCCTTTTAAGATGTATTAATCAAATAGAAACTCCAAGTGATGGAAAAGTTTTATTTGAAGGAATACCTTTAAATGATAAAGAAACTGATATAAATAAAATTAGAATTAAAATGGGTATGGTATTTCAACAATTTAATTTATTCCCCCATTTAAAAGTTATAGATAATATTATTTTAGCTCCAGTTAAGTTAGGGATACTTAAAAAAGATGAAGCAATAAAAAAAGCAAAAGAATTATTAAATAAAATTGGATTAAGTGAAAAAATAAATAATTATCCTAAAGAATTATCTGGAGGCCAAATGCAAAGAGTAGCAATAATACGTGCTTTAATGCTTGATCCAGAATTAATGATGTTTGATGAACCTACTAGTGCATTAGATCCTAAAATGAAATTAGAAGTATTAGATTTAATGAAAGATTTAGGAAAAACTGGACTCACAATGATAGTAGTAACGCATGAAATGCAATTTGTAAAAGATTTTGCGAATAGGGTTATTTTTATGGAAAATGGGGAAATTATAGAAGAAGGAAGTCCTAAAGATATTTTTAATAATCCAAAATCAAAAGAACTTAAAGAATTTTTAGAAAATATATGTATATAAATTTGATTAATTTATGTTATAATAATTTTATAATAAAGGAGGATATATGAGTGTAATTAATGTTACAAGTGAAATTAAACCATTAAAAGAAGTTTTAGTTCATAGACCTGGTAAAGAGTTACTAAACTTAACTCCAGATACATTACATCGTTTACTATTTGATGATATTCCTTATTTAAGGGTTGCACAAGCTGAACATGATGAATTTGTTCAAATACTTAGGGATAATGATGTTAAAGTTTATTATTTGGAAGATTTAATGGCAGAAACTTTGGATTTTAATCCAGAAATTAAGAAAAAGTTTTTAAAGCAATTTATTGAAGAAGCTGGGGTAAATACTCCAAAATATCGTGATTTAGTATTTGAATATTTAATGAGTATTGAAGATTCTAAAGAATTTGTTTTAAAAACAATGGAGGGCATACAAATATATGAATTAGACCGTGAAAAAAGAGTAATGGAAAAATCTTTGGTAGATTTAGTTACAGATGAAACGGATTTTATAGTTGAGCCAATGCCTAATTTATATTTTACAAGAGATCCATTTGCTAGTGTTGGAAATGGTGTTGTATTAAATAAAATGTATTCAGTTACAAGGAATAGAGAGACTATATATGCAGAATATATTTTTAATTATCATCCAAAATTTAAAGATCAATTAGAAAAATATTATGATAGATATTATGATTGGCATATTGAAGGTGGAGATGTTTTAAATTTAAATGAACATATATTAGCTGTAGGTATTTCTCAAAGAACAGAAGCAGGAGCTATAGATAAATTAGCTAAAAATTTATTTAAAAATCCTAATTGTAAAATTGATACTGTTTTAGCCTTTAATATACCTGAATCTAGAGCATTCATGCATTTAGATACAGTATTTACTCAAATTGATGTTGATAAATTTACCTATCATCCTGGAATTATGAAAACATTACAAGTATTTGAAATAACTGAAGGAGATGATCCTAACAGTGATGAAGATTTAAATGTTAAAGAAATTAATGACTCATTGGAAAATATTTTAAGTCACTATTTAGGTCTTCAAGTTACTTTAATTCCTTGTGCTGGTGGAGATGATGTTGCAGCTCAAAGAGAACAATGGAACGATGGAACAAATACTTTATGTGTTGCTCCGGGAGTTGTAGTTGTTTATAATCGTAATAATATTACTAATGAATATTTAAGAAGTCATGGAATAAAAGTAATTGAAATGTCTAGTGCTGAACTTTCTCGTGGACGTGGGGGTCCTAGATGTATGAGTATGCCTTTACGTAGGGAGGATTAATGACAAATTTAAAAGGAAAAAACTTTTTAAAGTTACTAGATTATTCAACTGATGAAATAAGATATCTTTTAGATTTAAGTAAAGATTTTAAAAATAAGAAGAAAAATAATATTGATCATAAGTATTTAAATGGAAAGAATATTGTATTGTTATTTGAAAAAACTTCAACTAGAACGAGATGTGCTTTTGAAGTAGCAGGATATGATTTAGGAATGGGTGTTACATATCTTGATCCTGGAAGTTCACAAATGGGTAAAAAGGAAAGTATAGAAGATACTGCTAAAGTTTTAGGCAGAATGTATGATGGAATTGAATATCGTGGTTTTGATCAAGAAATAGTTGAAAATTTAGGAAGAAATGCTGGTGTTCCAGTTTGGAATGGATTAACTAATGAGTTTCATCCTACACAAATGTTAGCAGATTTATTAACAATTGAAGAAAATTTGGGACATTTAAAAGGCTTAAAATTAGTTTTTTGTGGAGATGGTAGAAATAACGTTGCTAATTCACTTATGGTTGCGTGTGCTAAAATGGGAATTAATTTTACGCTAGCTAGTCCTAAAGAATTATGGCCAAGTAAGGAATTATATGATATATGTAAGGATATTGCTGTTGAAAATAATTCTGTAATAGAATTTGAAGAAGATATAATGATAGCTACAAAAAATGCAGATGTTTTATATACTGACGTATGGGTTTCTATGGGAGAACCTGATGAAGTATGGGCAACAAGAATTAATCTTTTAAAAAAATACCAAATTACTAGTGATATAGTGGCTAATGCTAATAGTAATGTGATATTTTTACATTGTTTACCATCTTTCCATGATTTAAATACTACTATTGGAAAAGATATATATAATAAATTTGGTTTAAAAGAAATGGAAGTAACTGATGAAGTGTTTTTATCTGATAAGTCAAAAGTATTTGATGAAGCAGAAAATAGAATGCATACTATTAAAGCAGTAATGTATGCAACATTGAGTGATAAAAATGAGTAAAATAGTTATAGCGTTAGGGGGAAATGCTTTAGGTAATACTCCACAAGAACAATTAGAAAAATTAGAACAAGTAACTAAAATAATTGTTAAGTTAATAAAAAGTGGTAATAAAATTGTTTTAACACATGGCAATGGGCCACAAGTTGGGCAAATTGCTTTAGCAATGGAATACTCTGCTAATAGTGATGCTAAAACACCATTAATGCCATTTGCTGAATGTGGAAGTATGTCGCAAGGTTATATCGGTTATCAATTACAACAAGCACTACAAGATGAAATGGAAAGACAAAAAGTAAAAAAAGATTGTGTAACCGTAATAACACAAGTGCTAGTGGATGCAAATGATAAAGCTTTTCAAAATCCAACTAAACCTATTGGAGCATTTTATAGTCTAGAAGATGCTAAGAAGTTGGAAAAAGAAAAAAATTATGTATTTGTAAATGACGCTGGCCGTGGGTATCGGAGAGTTGTGCCATCTCCTAAGCCTATAGATATTATTGAAAAAAGAGTAATAAAAAAATTAGTTGATGAAGATGTCATTGTAATTGGCGTTGGTGGTGGGGGAATACCAGTTATAAAATCTGATAAAAAGGAATTATTAGAAGGTGTAGATGCGGTAATAGATAAAGATTTATCTAGTGCATTACTTGCAAAATTAATTGATGCTGATATGTTACTTATTTTGACTGCTATCGATAAAGTTTATATTAATTATAATACTTCAAATCAAATTGGGTTAGACGAATTAAGTATTGCTGATGCAAAAAAATATATAAATAATAATGAATTTGCAAAAGGTAGTATGCTTCCTAAAATTGAAGCTTGTATAAATTTTGTGGAAAATTCAGATAAGGTTGCAATAATAACTTCATTAGAAAATGCATTTGATGCTCTTAATAATAATGGTGGCACAAGAATAATAGAAGGGAAAAAGAAAAATGACTAAAAGAAAAAAATTTATGTTATCAGCTTTTTCAATTATATTTTTACTTATAATTGGTTTAGCTATTCTTTCTCACATACTTCCAGATGCAAAATTTGTTGGTGATGTGATAGTTGATGGTAGTGGAACAGTTGGTGCAAAGTTATCAGATGTTTTGCTTTCACCGGTTTTAGGTTTTGCTGATGCTGTAGATGTATGTATATTTGTATTTATTTTAGGAGGTTTCTTAGCAATAATTACAAAAACAGGAGCACTTGAAACAGGAATAAAGGTTTTGGTAAATAAACTTAAAGGTAATGAATTAGTTTTAATTCCTATATTAATGTTTATATTTTCTGTAGGGGGAACAACCTATGGAATGCTTGAAGAAACTGTAGGCTTTTATGTTTTACTTGCAGCTACAATGGTTGCTGCTGGTATGGATACAATTGTTGGATCTGCAGTTATATTATTAGGGGCAGGTTCTGGTGTTTTAGGTTCAACTGTTAATCCGTTTGCAGTTGGTGCTGCTGTTAGTAGTTTGCCTGATGGAGTTGTAGCTAATCAAGGTTTAATCATATTTACTGGACTATTACTTTGGATTACAACATTAGTTATTTCAATAATATTTGTTATGAATTATGCAAAAAAAGTAATGGAAGATAAAGGTTCAACGTTCTTATCTTTACAAGAACAAAAGGCTATGGAAAAGAAATTTGCAAAAGAAATAGAAGATGCAAAAGATAAGAATAAAAAAGTAACTCTAACCGGAAAACAAAAAGTAACTTTAATTTTAATGGCATTAACTTTCATAGTTATGATTGTTGGCTTTATTCCTTGGGGAGATTTTAATGTTACTATATTTGATAAATTTACAGGTTGGTTAACCGGATCTTCATTAGGATTATGGTATTTTGCTGAAGCATCTGTTTGGTTCTTAGTTATGGCAATAATAATTGGTATAATAAATAGAATGAAAGAAAAAGATATAGTTGATACATTTGTAGATGGCGCAAATGATATGATTTCAGTTGTATTAATTATTGCAGTTGCTCGTGGAGCAAGCGTATTAATGGGAGTAACTCACTTAGATAATTATATTATTTATAATGCTGCAGATTGGTTGTCAAATTTGCCTGAACTTGGATTTGTTCCACTTAATTATTTATTGCATGTTGTATTATCAATTTTAGTTCCATCATCTAGTGGACTAGCAGTTTTATCTACTCCAATAATGGGGGGCTTAGCAAATACTTTAGGTTATAGTGTTGAAACTACTATTATGACATTTGTTTCTGCAAATGGGTTAGTTAATTTAATTACTCCAACATGTGGAGCTATAATGGGTGGCTTAGCACTTGCTAAAGTAGAATATACAACATGGTTTAAATGGGCATTTAAAGTTGTAGTTACTATTGCAATTGTTAATATTTTAATATTAGAATTAGTTACGTTAGTATTTTAGTTGGAAATATTGATAAATCTGTGAAAAAAAGCAAATATTGCTTTTTTTTATTTAAATAGAGTGATATAATTCTAATAGGAGGTAGAGAAATGTTAAAAGTATTTAAAAAACATGGTAAATTAAGAAGTATTAGTTTTCTAATGAGTTTAATTGCAATTATATTAGTAATTATAACAGCATTTATTGATGCTAAATATATTAATGCTAATATGATTTTAAAACTTATTGGATTATTACTATTTGTTGTTGGTGGTTTAATATTAGCAATAAGTAGCAAAGAACATCGTTTGTCAAAATCATTGCTTGTAATAATTTTGACTATGTTTATTTTTAGTTGGGTAATGCCTTACGGATATTTCCAAGGTGCAGATTTTTATGATTATGGAATGCGCAGAATTGGAATAATCGATTTAAGTATTGCTCTATATAATGCTTTATACTATTCTATGGATAAACTAATTTATTTAATAGTTTTAGCAGGATTTTATGGAGTATTAAGTAAAATTAGTGGATATCAAAAAATGGTAACTAAACTAACCGATAAATGTAAAAAACATGTAATTTTAACTGCCACAATAATGTCAGTATTCTTATTTGTTGCAACATCTTTATTTGCACAAACATTTATGGTATTATTATTTGTTCCATTTTTAATATCAATTTTACTAAGTATGAAGGTTGATAAATTATCAGCATTTGCTATCACTTTTGGATCAGTATTAGTTGGTATTTTGGGTGCAACATTTGGAACTGAAGGAATAACTTCATTTAATTACTATATTGGAACTGAAATAACTGTTGGTTTAACTTACAGATATATTATTGCAGCAGTAGCTTTGGTTTTATATAATTTCTTTATTAGTATGCGTTTAAAGAAAGTATTAAATGATAGTAAGAAAAAGGATAATGAAGCTGAAGTTGCTTTAGATCCATTTGAAGTAGAACCTACTAGAAAGAAAACAAGTGTAATTCCAGTTGCAATTATATTAGGAATTATATTTATTGTTAATATATTATGTTATATTGCATGGAATACAAACTTTGGAATAGAAATTTTTGATACATTCCATGAATGGTTAACTGGCTTAGCACCAACAGAAGATTTCTTTATAATGAGTTATGTATTAGGTGAAAATGCAAAGGCATTTGGAAACTATACATATGTATTTGCTTTATCAAGTGTATTAGTGCTATTTGTAATGCTTCTTGCATACCTATATAAAATGTCAGTAAATGAATTTATTGAATCATTCTATAATGGAATGAAAAAAATGTTTAAGCCAATTTTATATGTTTTAGGAGTTTATTTAGTATTTGGAATTTGTTATAATACACCAATATTTGGAACAATAACAAACTGGATGCTTAATTTAGTTGAAGGATTTAATCCATTCTTAACCTCATTTATGGCTTTCGTTACTTCATTATTCTATAATGATTTAGGTTTTACAAGTTTCTCAGTAGGTGGCTTCTTAACTGCTGTTTATGCTAATAATATTGATTTAGTCCATGTCATTTATACTTCAATGTATGGTATAGTTCAATTATTTATGCCAACAAGTTGTATTTTAGTATTAGGTTTGTCTTTAATGAAATTAGATTATAAATCTTGGCTTAAATACATTTGGTTATTTGTTGTAGGAATGATTGTAATATTATTAGTATTATTTACAGTTGTTGCCTATATATAATGTTTATTTGAGTTCATAATTTTGAACTCTTTTTTAATTGTTCAATTTGTTGTATAATTAATTTATGAATATAGAAAAAGTAAAAAAAGTATTAAAGCATGTAAATAATCAATGTGATAAATTGAATATTTCAATATGGGAATTTATTAATAGTAATAACTATGAAATAAACGAATTTTTAAAATTAATCGGTATAAATTTAGAAGAATTAGATGATTTAGATTATAAAGTTTTAATTCAAATCTTAAAAGACATATCAACTAGATTTGATTTTAATTCATATATGAATGATTTTAGTAAAGACAATATTCACATATATTCTAAAAATTTGGGTATAAGTATAAGTTATTCGTTATATGAATTTAATATTGTATGGAATAAAGATGATAAAGATATTAATTATACATATTACAATCTAGAGTTTAAAGGACATAAAAAAAGTTTTCAAAAGAAAAGTATAATACATTTTAGTAGTGAAGTAATAATAGATAATGAAGAAGTAACAAGAATAATTACTCAAAAATATAGAGTAAAAAGAGTAATAATAAAAATAATATATCAAGAAGAAATTTCAAGAAAACTAGTTGAAAAAAAGTTTCAAATTACTATTAATAATGATATGATGTTTAATGATTTACAAAACATTTATCGAATTTTATATGCATATAATTTTGATTTAGCTAAAGCTATTTTATATTTTTATCCAGCTGACGTAAAAATAGTTTCAGATCAGTTTGAAATGAATAATTTTTTTAATAGATAAGCATAATTTACATAGAATTATTATGGAGGTTCTATGTTAAATAAATATAGTTTAGAAATTAGTAAGATATTTAAATATGCAGAAGAGGAAATGTTTAAATTAAAACATCCTTACGTTGGAACTGAACATTTATTACTTAGTTTATTAAAAAATGATTTAAAAGTTAAAAATATTGCTTCAAAATTTAATCTAGATTATGATTCTTTTAAAAGTGAATTAATAAAAATTGTTGGGTGTTCAAATAAAGAAACATCTTTTGTCTTATATACACCTTTATTAAAAAGAGTAATTAATTTAGCAGTTGATGAGGCATTAGAAAAAAAAGAAAATTTGAACACTATTCATTTATTAAAAGCATTGTTAGAAGAAGGAGATGGAATTGCTATTAGATTACTTTATGGCATGAACATTAATTTAGATAAAATGTATGATGAATTAAATTTTTCTTCTAAAAGTGCTTCACGTCATTTAGAAATTTTAAATATAGGAAAAAATCTTAATAAGTTAGTATCTGATGAAGATATTGTTGTAGGAAGGGAAAATGAATTAAGTTTAATTATTGAAACATTAATTAGAAAAAATAAAAATAATCCTTTATTAGTAGGGGATGCAGGTGTTGGAAAAACTGCAATTGTTGAAGAGTTAGCAAGAAGAATTAATACAAATAGAGTTCCAGAATGTTTGCAAAATAAAATGATTATTATGTTAGAGATGGGAGCATTAATTTCTGGAACTAAATATCGTGGTGAATTTGAAGAAAAATTAACAAAAATAATAAACGAATTAGAAAATAATCAAGATATTATATTATTTATTGATGAAATACATACTATGGTAAATGCTGGTGGAGCAGAAGGTGCAATTAATGCAAGTGATATTTTAAAGCCTTATTTAGCTAGAGGGAAAATAAAAATAATTGGGGCAACTACTACTTTGGAATATAATAAATTTATTTTAAAGGATAAAGCTTTAAATAGGAGATTTGAATTGATTAAAGTTAATGAACCATCTACTGAGGAAACGGAACATATATTAAACAAAGTAAAATCAAGTTATGAAAAACATTATAATATAAAATTAACTTTAAAAAATATAAAAGATATTGTAAAGTATGCAAATAATTTTATTATAGATAGAAAAAATCCAGATAAATCATTAGATATTTTAGATTCACTATGTGCTATGAAAACTGTTGAAAATATGAATATCGCTAATATTAATAAGTTAGAATCAAATTTAGAAGATATAATTATTAAAAAAAATAAAATGGTAAAAAATAATAATTTTAAAAAAGCATTATCATTTTATAATCAAGAAAAATTAATAAATGAAGAAATTTCAGAATTAAAAAATAAAAGTATAAAAATATCTGAGAATGATATAATAAATTTAATAAGTAGAAAATGTAATATACCAATAATTAAAAGAAACAGTATTAATTATAGTAATTTAGAAAAAAATCTTAACAAAAAAATATTTGGGCAAAAATTAGCTATAAAGAAAATAATGAATAATATTAAAAATAATAAATTTGAAAAACCATTATCTTTATTATTAGTAGGATCTACTGGTGTAGGTAAAACTGAAACTGTAAAGCAATTATGCAAGCTTTTGAATATGAATTTAGTCCGTTTGGATATGAGTGAATACAATCAAAATATAACTATTAATCGTTTAATAGGTTCTAGTGCTGGATATGTTGGATATGATGATGGTGCTATATTTGATAAGATTAAAATGCAACCTTATTCATGTATTTTATTAGATGAATTAGAAAAAGCTTCTTCAAGTGTATTAAACTTATTTTTACAAATATTAGATGAAGGGTTCGTTACAAATGCAAAAGGAGAAAAAATAGATTTTAAAAATACCTTTATTATAGCTACAAGTAATGTTACTGGTAATAAAAAAATAGGATTTATGGAAAATTCTATAAATTATAATGATGATTTTAGTAAGGAATTTATTGCTAGATTTACAGATATAATTTCTTTTAAAGATATAGATGAGGAAACTATTAAAGAATACTTAAAAGAAAATAATATATTAGACTATAATATAATTAAAGACTATGATTATAAGAAAAAAGGATTTAGAGGGTTAGATAAGTATTTATCTTTAAAGTGTAAAACTAAAATTAAAAATTGAATTTAAAAAAGTTATATTTTATAATTAGCTTAAGGAGTATTAATTATGAATCGAAGGCAAAAAATATTTACTATTTTAGCGATTTTAGTTTTATTAGGGATTGTATCTACATTTATCTATTTTGTTGTTGTAAATCCAGAGTATGAAAAACCTATTATTGATGTATTAGTAAATTCTATAAAGTAAATTAAATAATTAATTTGCTTTTTTTGTGTAATTAATATTTATTTATATATGTGAATTTAAAAACTGACATTATATTTATTAAATAGTGTTTAAGAGTAATTATAATAAAAAAACTATATTATTTTATAAATTTAAAAACTTTTTGCTTGTTAAGTATATAATTGGCAATCTTCTATAATCATACATAAATGACTACATTTTAAAGTTAATTTTCTTATTAGTAACGATGGTTTACTTTTAATATGTTCTATAATCCCGACTTTGACAGTTTTATAAAGACAAAATCTCTCAACCCCTTTGTTTATAAGGGTTTAAAGAGATTTTTTTG
>CALVXN010000032.1 GCA_944371315.1 uncultured Bacilli bacterium
AAACACATCCTTTCAGATGCATATTATATAATATAATGTAACATTTCTAAAAAATTTCTATGTAACATTTTAAAAAATGTTAAAATTGTCAAGAAAAAATGCTTGACAGCAATAATTCATAATTGATATAATAATATCTTCATTAAAAAAGGGAGGGGTTTGTAATGAAGGTAGTTGAAGAACAAAAGCATTTTTTGGCTCTAATGGCTAGACCTGGTGATTATGCTTTTATCGATATTTCAAGATTAGATATTTCAGAAAATTACCATCCTAATAATTTAATGGAATTAGATGGTTTTACTATGTATTTTTCAAGTGAAGAAATTATTTCATCAATTAATAGAGCAAATTTAGTAGATGGAAAATATTTAAATGGAAAGTTAGTAATACAAGATAATCAAAAACATAATCCTCTTCCTTTAATTGACAAGAATTTTTATAGTGATTTTAGAATAGATTTATTTTTAAAAAGTAAAATGGATAATAAAGATGAAATAAATACAATTATAAATAAATTTATGGCAATTGTTAAAGATGAAAGTGTAACTAATAAATTTAAAAATGCACTTAAAAGTTATAATATAGATGAAGCTATTGATATTGTTTTTAATATAGATTATTTAATGCAAAGAAGGTTTATAGTTTATTTAATAGAATATAGAGATAAAGAAAGAGAATTAGAAAAAGAACTTGTAAGAGATAGAGAAAAGGCAGCATAATGCTGCTTTTGTCAAATTATAAAATAAAATGTAATATTTATTATATAAAAACATTTTTTGTATTATAATATCTTGTAGAGGAGAATTACCATGTTTAGAAAAAATAAAATAGATACTGAGGGCTTAAATGAAGTAATATATTTAGTTAAAAATATATTGAAAGTTCTTTTTATAGCTTTAATTATTAGTATAGGTTTAATTGGAGTAATACTTTTTAGAGAACTTGGTATTTTTAAATTTATTGGAAATGTTATTGGTGTTTTATCTCCATTATTTATAGGTTTTATAGTTGCTTGGTTATTTTCGCCATTAGTTGATAAATTAACTAAAAAAGGATTACCTAGGATTATTGCATCATTAATAGTTTATGTCCTATTTATATTGTTTTTAGTCGTATTTTTTAGAATTTTTATTCCTATTATTTATACTGAATTTAATGAATTAATAAAAACATTACCAGGTATTTTAGAAGATATTACTGATTTTATAAATAATATATTTTCAAAAATTGAAATGAATAACTCTAATATGGAAAATATAAAAGAGGGTATATTAAAAGCTGTAAATGAGTATGGTAATAATATATCATCTAGTATTCCAACTACTGTAGTTAATATAATGAGTAGTTTATTTAGTGGTTTAGGTAGTGTATTTTTTGGACTTATTATTGGCTTATATATGTTATTTGATTTTGATAATGTATCGATTTTGTTTTTAAAACTGATTCCAAAAAAGCATCAAACTGAAATAGCAGGTTTATTAGATAATATTGGTATTGAAGTTAGAAAGTGTGTTAATGGCACATTATTAGTTGCTTGTATGGTGTTTGTATGTGATACTATTGGTTTTTCAATAGTAGGATTAAAATCAGCATTATTGTTTGGTTTATTTTGTGGTATTACTGATTTAATTCCTTATATTGGGCCATATATAGGAACTGCTGTAGCAACAATAGTAGGTTTAACACAAAGTCCATTAATTGGTATAGGGGTTTTAATAATTGCTATTATAGTTCAATTAATTGAAAGTTATGTTTTACAACCGATAGTTATGAGTAAAGCCACTAAATTACATCCAGTAACTATTATTTGTGGACTTTTAATATTTGGTCACTTTTTTGGAATTATTGGTATGATTTTAGCAACACCTTTAATGTCAATATTTAAAGTTATATGGAAATTTACTTTTGATAAATATAAAAAATATCATGAAAAACAAAGAAAATTAATTGAAGAACAATAAATTATATGGTATATTAAGTTTGTAATCGTTTGAAAAAAGAATTTAAATATTTGTATTTTTAAAGAGAGTTAGTGTTTGGTGGGAACTAATAAAAAGAATATTTAATGCTACTTTTGGAGATTAATCGTTAATCGCGTTAAGATAATTAAGTTAATAAAAGGATGGTACCGTGCAATTGCACTCCTTGTTACCATCCTTATTTTTTTAAAGGAGGATTAAAATGAAAATATTTGTTGTTGGGGGAAAAAGTGGTAGTGGTAAAGGCGAAGTAGCTAAAATGATTGAGGAATTTTATATTTACAAATTGAAAAAATGTGCAGTAACTGAATTTAGTAAATATTTAAAATTATTTGCCAAAGAACTAACAGATTGGGATGGTGTAAGTCAAAGAAAACCTCGTGATTTTTTGCAACAATTTGGTTCTAAAATAAGAGAATATGATAAGTATTTTTTTACTAAGAGAATGATTGAAGATGTAAATATATATGAACTTGCAGGAATTGATGTTTTAATTATAGCTGATGCTAGAATGCCAGAAGAAATTGAAGAATTGAAAGAAAATTATGATGAAGTTTATAGTATTTATGTTGTAAATCAATTTGCTCAAAGTAAATTAACAATAGAACAACAAGCTCATATTACTGAAAATGCTTTGGAAAATTATAATGAATTTGATTGGACAATTGCTAATGATAATTTAGAACAATTAAAAAATAAAGTATTTAAAATTTTGGAGGAAGTAGAAAATGAAAAAACTAACTAGTAAGGAACTCAGAAATTTTTATTTAGATTTTTTTAAAAAACACAATCATAAAATTATTCCATCAGCATCAATTGTTCCTGAAAATGATCCAACAGTTCTTTTTACAACAGCTGGTATGCATCCTTTGGTTCCATATTTACTGGGTGAAAATCATCCAGAGGGAAAAAGACTTTGTGATGTTCAAAAATGTATAAGAACTAGCGATATTGATGAAGTTGGTGATAGCTCTCATTTAACATTTTTTGAAATGTTAGGTAATTGGTCTTTGGGTGATTATTTTAAAAAAGATGCAATAGAAATGAGTTATGAATTTTTAACTAGTCCAGAATATTTAAATATTCCTAAAGAAAAATTGTATTTTACTTGTTTTGCTGGAGATGATAATACCCCAAAAGATGAAGAATCTTATAATATATGGCGTAGTTTAGGAGTAAGTGAAGATCATTTATTTTATTTACCTAAGGAAAATAACTTTTGGATTTTAGGAAGTGGAATAGGTCCTTGTGGACCAGATACTGAAATGTTTTATGATACAGGTAAAGCAAAATGTTGTGAAGATTGTAATCCAGCATGTGATTGTGGTAAATATTTAGAAATTTGGAATGATGTATTTATGGAATATTACCGTGATGAAAAAGGCAATTTAACTAATTTAAAACAACAAAATGTTGATACTGGAATGGGACTAGAAAGAACGTTAACTGTATTAAATGGTTATGATTCAGTATATGATATAGATATTTTTGAAAATTTAAAGAAAAAGTTAGAAGAATTATCTAATAAAAGTTATACTGATAATTTAAAAAGTTTTAGAATAATAATGGATCATGTTAGAACTGCAACATTTATTTTGGGAGATAATCATGGAATAGTTCCTTCAAATGTTGGGGCAGGTTATGTTTTAAGGCGTCTTATAAGAAGAGCAATAAGACATTTAAGAAAGCTTGATTTATATGAAGATTCCCTTTTAAAACTTTCTGAAATTGTCATAAACGAATATAAAGAAGTTTATGGAGAACTTGAAATAAATAAAAAATTTATTATGGATGAACTAGAAAAAGAAGGAATTAAATTTGGTAAAACATTAAAAGATGGTGAAAGATTATTTTATAAAGTAATAAAACATTTAGAAGGTGATATAATAAGTGGCGAAGATGCATTTAAATTATTTGATACATTTGGTTTTCCTTTAGAAATGACTGAAGAATTAGCAAAAGAAAATAATTTAAAAGTAGATGTAAAAGGTTTTGAAGAAAAATTTAGGGAACATCAAGAAAAATCTAGAACAATAGATGCTGGTTCATTTAAAGGAGGACTTGCAGATGGTTCCTATGAATCTACTAAATATCATACTCTTGCTCATATTATGCTTGCTTCACTTCAAAAAATGTTTGGTAATGATATAATTCAAAAAGGATGTAATATAACTAGTGAAAGAATTAGATTTGACTTCAATTTAGATCATAAAATGACTGATGAAGAAAAAGAAACTTTGACTAAAATGGTTAATTCAGTTATTAATGAAGGTATTCCAGTAACTCTCGAAGAAATGAGTTATGAAGATGCCAAAAAAAGTGGTGCTCATGGAACATTTGAAAATAAATATGGTAGTATTGTAAAAGTATATTCTATTGGAGATTATTCAAAAGAAATTTGTGGTGGACCACATGTAAAAAATACTAATGAGCTTGGTAAATTTAAAATAGTTAAAGAAGAAAGTTCATCTGCAGGTGTTAGAAGAATAAAAGGAATACTCGAATAAAAAAGTAACTTCATTTTGATTTTGAAGTTACTTTTTCTATTTTTATAGTATAACCGATAGGTGCTAATATTTTTAATAAACTAATGATACTTGGTGATGCAATTTTTGCTTCAATTCTAGCAATCTTTGTTCTCGAAACATTAGAATATTTTGCTAATAATTCTTGGGTTAAATTGTTTTCTTTGCGAAATTGAATAAATTCTTTAATAAAAATAGCGTTTAATTCTTTTTCGGAATATATTGTTTCTATATAATTTTTATCATAGTCCATAAAATCACCATTAATATAGTATCATATTTGTTACAAATAAATCAAAAGATATTGCTAATTAATAGAAATTATATTACTATTTAGTTAAGAAACTATGATGAGGTGAGTGTATGTTAGATTTTAAAGAATATCGTGAGAAAATTTCTAAATTATCTAGTGAAGAAAGAAAAAAAAGGGATTTGTATTTAAAAGGTCTTGCAACAGGGAGTATATGTGGGCCACAAACTGGAAAGCCATCAATTGATAAGCCATGGCTAAAATATCATAGCGATGAAGCTATTTTATGTGATATTCCTAAAAAAACTATTTATCAAAATCTATTTGATAATAGTCAAAATCATTTAAGTGACATTGCAATAATGTATTTTGGTAGAAAGATAACTTATGAGCAATTATTTACAAATATAGATGATGTTGCAAAAGCTTTAAGTGCTTGTGGATTAAAATATGGTGATGTAATTACTCTTTTATCTGTAACTACACCAGAAGCAATATATTTGTTTTATGCAGCCAATAAAATGGGAATAACTATAAATTTACTTGATCCACGAACAAATGAATCAAGAATTAAGGAAATGTGTGATGAAACAAATAGTAAGTATGTTTTTGTAATTGAACAATATGGAGAAAAAATTAAAAATGCATTAAAAAACAGTGATTGTAAAATTGTTGATTTATCTGCATTTGAATCATTGCCATTGGGACTTAAAATGTTGGCAAAATTTAAAACTATTAAGAATAAAGGCGTTAATCAAAAATGGAATGATTTCATAAAATGTAAAGAAAATATGCCTGTTCCAAAAACTGTTCCTTTTGATGAAAATCATACTGCTTGTATAGATTATACTGGCGGAACCACTGGTATTCCAAAGGGAGCAAAATTAACCGATTATAATATGAATGCTATTACTACTCAATATAGTGTTTTAGATGTAGGAATTGAACGAGGACAAAAAATGTTAAATATAATGCCAATGTTTTTAGCATATGGTATAAATATGTTAAATATGTCTTTAAATGTAGGAGTTACAAATGTTCTTATTCCTAATTTTAAAGTGGATGAGTTAGATAAATTCATGTTAAAGTATAAACCAGAACATTTTATGGGGGTTCCAGTTCATTTTGAATATTTATTAAAAAGTGAAAAAATGGATGGTGTTGATTTAGGATATTGGAAAACACCAGCAGCTGGTGGTGATAGCACTGCTTTAACAATAGAGCAAAGAATGTTAGATTTTTTAAAAAATCATAATAGTTCTTCGAAATTTATGAAAGGGTATGGTTTGACAGAAATGTCATCTGCAGCAGCAACAACTACTATCAGTGCTAATTCTTTAGGAAGTGTTGGAATTCCTTTAGTAAAAAATAATTTTTGTGTTAGAAGTTTTGATTCTGATCAAGAATGTCGATATAACGAACTAGGTGAATTATATATTACTGGACCATCAATGATGCAAGAATATTTTAATAATCCAGAAGAAACTCAAAAAGCAATAGTTATTAATGAAAATGGAGAAAGAGAATTACATACTGGCGATATAGGTTATATCGATGAAAATGGATTATTATTTATAAAAGATAGAAAAAAAAGGGTTATAATTCGCCCTGATGGACATAATGTGTTTCCTTCTACTATAGAAAATGTCATTAGAAGACATCCAGCTGTTAAAAATTGTGCTGTTATAAAATCAAAAGCTACTGAAAGCATAAGTGGAAGTTGGGCAAAGGCTGTTGTAGTATTAAAGGATGAATATTTGGGACAAGAAGACCTTGTAGAAGAAGAATTAAAAGCACTATGTTTGGAAAATTTACCAGAAAGAGATGTTGCTCAATTTTATAGTTTTGTTGATAGCTTACCATACACAGGTTCAGGAAAGGTTGATACATTAAAACTTGAACAACAAGAAGAGTTAGCAAAAGAAGCACCATCATTGGTTAGAAAAAAATAGCAATATACTTTATTGTTATTTTTTTTTATGATATACTTTAGTAGAAGCTAGGTGGTAAAATTGAAAGGTGGAACTTTTTTTACTTTAACAAGTTTATTTTATATATGTTTACTTACAATTGTTTATTTTTCTAAAAGAAGATTAAAAACCCCTGAAAATATTATTTTTTCATTGTTGATTTTAACAAATTTAGTTGGTGTAGTTTTGGCAATAATGTGTTATTTTACGATAACAAATATAGCCATAATGCCTAAAATAAATACTTTTGTTTCTAAAGCTTATTTATTTTATTTATTGACTTGGATTACTTTATTTACAGAATATATTGTAGTAATATCTTTAGATAAACGTAAAGACTATGCAAAAAAAAGACTTAGATTGTATTCTATATTAACAATAATTTCTATAATTGGAGGAATAGCTGTAATAATACTTCCTTTATATTATAATAGCACTCCTGGTTCTATTTATTCATATGGCCCAGCTGCTAATGTTGCTTTTGGACTTGGCTTTGCTTATGCGGCATTATGTGTTATATTTATGCTTTTAAATTTAAAAACTGTTAAGAAACATAAATATTTGCCATTATTTGCATTTATTGTTTTTGGAACAGCTAGTGCTTTAATTCAAAAAGTAAATCCAGCTTTGTTATTAATTACTGCTACTGAAACATTTGTAACATTTTTAATGTATTTTACTATTGAAAATCCTGATTTAAAAATGATAGAACAGTTAAATATAGCAAGAGATAGTGCAGAAAAAGCTAATGCTGCTAAAACTGATTTTTTATCAAATATGTCTCATGAAATAAGAACTCCGCTTAATGCAATAGTAGGATTTAGTAATTTGTTATTAGATGATAAAAGTATTCCAGATTCATCTAAAGACAGCATAAAAGATATAGTTTTAGCATCAGAAAATTTGCTTGAAATAGTTAATGGTATTTTAGATATATCTAAAATTGAAGCAAATAAATTAGAAATAGTTAATAATGAATATGATTTTAATAAGTTTACAAACGAATTAATTGTTCTAAGTAAAGGAAGATTAGGGGAAAAACCAATAGATTTTAAAGTGAATATTGATTCATCTATTCCTCCGGTGTTGTATGGAGACGTTCAAAGATTAAAACAAATATGTGTTAATATTTTAACAAATGCTATAAAGTATACAAAAAATGGGTGGATAGAATTTAAAATTAGTTCTGTTCAAAAGGATGATGTTTGTAGGTTAATAATTTCAGTTGAAGATACTGGAATAGGTATAAAAAATGAAAATATTGATAAATTATTTAATAAATTTGAAAGAATTGATTTAGAAGAAAATGTTACAATTGAAGGAACTGGTTTGGGATTAGCAATAACTAAAAAATTAGTCGATTTAATGAATGGAAAAATTGTAGTTCAAAGTGTGTTTGGTAAAGGATCAAAATTTACAGTTTGTGTTGATCAAAAAATTGTTTCGAATCCTACTATTAAATTAGAGGAAACTAGAAATTTGACTCCAGTTATTAATATAATTAATAAAACTGTTTTATTAGTTGATGATAATAAAATAAATTTAAAAGTTGCGGAAAAATTATTAGATAATTACGGAATTAAAACTGAAAGTGTAGATAGTGGGTTTGCATGTATTGAAAAAATTCAATCTGGAAACAAATATGATTTAATTTTGCTTGATGATATGATGCCTAAAATGAGTGGTGTTGAAACATTAAAAAAATTAAAAGAAATAAATGGTTTTAATATTAAGGTCGTTGCGTTAACTGCTAATGCTTTAACAGGAATGAAAGAAAAATATTTAAGCGAAGGATTTGATGATTATTTAGCAAAACCTATTAATAAAGATGAGTTAAATAAAGTTATTAATAAATATTTAAATAATGATTAGGAGGATATTATGAAAGATGTAAATATTTTGATTGAAAATGGTGCAAATGTAAAAAAGGCTTTGGAATTATTTGGAGATATGGAAACTTATGATCAAACACTAGATGTTTTTTTAAATGATGTTCCTGATAAATTGCAAAAAATAAAAAATTGTAAAGAAATTGGAGATATGGCAAATTATGCTATTTTGGTTCATTCTTTAAAAAGTGATGCAAGATATTTTGGATTTGAAAATTTAGGAGAAATTGCATATAAACATGAACTTGAAAGTAAAGCTAACAATTTATTTTATGTAACAGAACATTTTGATGAATTAATGGCTGAAGCTAATAGAGTATTAAATTTAGTTAAAAAATACTTAGGTGTTGGAAATATTTCTGAGGCTTCATACAAAAAAGAAGAAAATTATGATAAAGCAATTTTAGTTGTTGATGATTCAAATTTAATAAGAAATTTTATTTTGAAAATTTTTAAAGATAGTTTTGAAGTAATTGTAGCTAATGATGGAAAAGAAGCGCTTGATATAATTAATGATGAAAATAAAAACAAAAAAATCAAAGCAATTCTTCTTGATTTAAATATGCCTAATGTTGATGGCTTTGAAGTTTTAGATTATTTCAAAAGTAATGATTTATTTAAAAAATATGCTATTTCAATAATTACAGGTGTAGATGATAAAGAATCTATTGAAAAAGCTTATAAGTATCCTATTATTGATATTTTATTAAAGCCTTTTAATGAAAGAGATGTTAAAAAAATAGTTGAAAAAACAATTAATCAAATTAATTTGTAACAAGTCAATAGCGACTTGTTTTTATAATAAGTTTTTTAAAAAAATAAACAATATAAGTTGGAAAAAGTAAATTTTTTTGATAGAATTATATTGAAAGTATGGTGATAAATTATGTTTATTGGTGAAGATCCAATTCATATTAAAACGGAAAGTAAAGAAGATATTGCAAGTTTAGTTCTTATGCCAGGGGATCCTTTAAGAGCTAAATATATTGCAGAGAATTTTTTGGATGATGCTAAATTGGTTACTAGTGTTCGAAATATGCTAGGTTATACAGGATATTATAAAGGCATTAAAGTTACAGTTATGAGTAGTGGTATGGGTATGCCAAGTATGAGTATTTATGCTTTTGAATTATTTCATTTTTATAATGTTCAAAAAATTATACGTATAGGAACTTGTGGTGCAGTAAATCCTAAAGCTTTAATAAATGAAATTTTGTTGAGTAGCAGCGTATATTCTGAAACAAATTTTGCATACACTTACAATGATTATAAAGAACATGTAGTTTATGCAAATGAAGAATTAAATAATAAGATTTTAGATAATGCTAAAAAGTTGAATTTAAGTGATAGGTTACATGTAGGAATGCTTACTACAATGGATGTTTTTGGCCCATATATTGATTATGATAGAGTATTAAATCGAATACCTAAAGAATATGAAATTTTAGGTGAAGAAATGGAAGCGTTTGCCTTAATTCATATAGCCAATACAATGAATAGAAAAGCAACAACATTAGCAACAGTAGTTGATTCAAAATTTTCTAATGTAGTTCTTTCTATTGAAGACCGTGAAAAATCATTAAATGACATGATTAATTTGGCATTAGAATCTATAATTGAATAAATAATATAAAAAAGGGGTAATTGAATGAATGAATTAAATGAAAATATTTTTAGAGCTTATGATATAAGAGGAAGTTATCCCTCAGAAATAAATGAGCAAGTAGCTTATACAATAGGGCTTAGTTATGGTTCTTATTTACAAGAAAAATATAATAAAAATACTTGTATAGTTTCACATGATAATCGTCTTTCAAGTGAATCATTACAACAAAATTTAATTAAAGGAATTACTTCAAGTGGTTGTAATGTTATTAATTATAGTTTAACTACAACTCCAATGAATTATTATGCAAGATATATTAATCAAATGCCTGGGATTATGGTTACTGCTTCACATAATCCTAAAGATGATAATGGTTTTAAATTTTCTTTTGATGGTATGATTAATGCCCGTGGTGAAATGATTGATGATTTTAAAAAATATACTTTAGCAGGTGTATTTAAAAGTGGTATGGGAAAAATAACTAATAATTCATTGGTAGATAAATATATAGAATATTTAAAATATTCAATTAAATATGGAAAAAATAAAAGAAAAATTGTAATTGATTGTGGAAATGGAGCAACATGTAGTATTATTAGAAAAGTATTTGATACATCATTTTGTAATCCAATATATATTAATGATGTTTTAGATGGCAATTTTCCTAATCATCATCCAGATCCATCAGTAAAAGAAAATATGAAACAATTGCAAGAAGCTGTTAAAAAAAATAAAGCTGATTTTGGGGTTGCTTATGATGGTGATGGCGATAGAATTGGTATTGTTATGAATAATGGAGAAATTTTACCAATTGAATATTTTATGATTATATGTATAAATGATATGTTTAATACAGTAAATAATAAAACATTTTTATATGATATAAAATGTTCTAAAAGTGTTGAAGATTATATAAAAATGCTTGGGGGAACACCTCTTTGTTATCGAACTGGAGCTAGTTATACTCAATATAAAACACATAGTGATAATTTGCCTTTTGGAGCTGAATATTCTGGACATATTTATTTTAGAGATCGTGATGCAGATTGTGGTAGTGCTATATATGCTACTTTAAGATTTTTGGAAATTATGAGTAAAACTAGTGAAAAATTAAGTAAAATTGTAGAAAAGTTTCCTAAATATTATTCAACTGATGAAGTAAAAATACCTAGTGATGATAATACAAAATTTATGGTAATTGAAAAAATTAAAGAGTATGCTAAATCAATGAATTATCCATATAATGATATTGATGGAGTAAGAATTACTTATTTAAATGGATGGGCATTAGTAAGAGCTAGTAATACTGGACCTAATATAACATTTAGAGCAGAAGCAACAACAGAGCTAGGACTAAAATCTTTGGAAAAAATATATATACCAATGATACAAAAAGAAAGTAAAAAAATATGTAGGTTTGTCAAACATAAGTGACACAGTCACGACAAACCAACTATAGATTATTTTAACTTGTTAAAATAATCAC
>CALVXN010000033.1 GCA_944371315.1 uncultured Bacilli bacterium
CTAGACATAAATTCCCTCCAATAATATTATATGTTTTTAGTTGAATATTTGTTCAACTGATTATATTATATATGAATGCATATTCAACTGTCAATGATTTTATAAAAATATTTTTATTTTATTACATTTCTTAAATAATAAAAAAAAGAAAGGATTTAGCTTTCTATTAAATATAATTTATTTAATTCATTTTTAACATCTATTGCAACGCATCTACTAAGCATATAACTTTTTTTAATATAGGGAATAATAGTTTCTATGTCATTTCCGTTAAATATTTTATATGTCATACATAAAGGTTCCGCTCCTGTTTGATAAGTATAATCTAATATATTTTGATTATCTTCTACTTTTAACAATCTAACATATAATCCGTATTTTCTTTTGGATATAGAAATAAAATTCCTTTTCGATTTAAATCTATAATCTCTATACAATTTATTACAAACAATATTATCTCCTAATTCCACAATTTTATTAGAGATTTTTTTAAACAACAATTCACAAATAGGTTCTTGCGGTTTTATAAGATAATCATATAATTCTTTAGCTAATTTAAATGCATATTCTAAATTATTTATATCTTCTACTAACAAATAATAACACAAAGATGTATTTTCATAACCTTTTCTAATTTTTAATTTGTTCTGTAAATCAAATTGTTTAACATCTTTTAAAAAACATATATATAAATCATTTTGATTGATTCGAACTTCTATAAATCTCTTTTTTAATTTATATACAACAGTTTTTAATAAATAATTTCTTATTATATCTTTTCCTATAGAAATAATATACTCATCAAATTTATCAAATAATTTAATAGTTTCATCTTTCTTATTGTAAGTTATATCTTTATAATTACTAGTATCATTATTATAAATTACATTGTTAATATTATCCTCTTCACTTTTAAGCTTACAATTTTCCACTTTAACTTTCCTTTCTAATTTTGGATACTCCTCATTTTTTGAATAAATAACATTGTTATAGATCAAATTAAATGTAGAATAGACTTCTATATTGGAATGACTTTTCTTATTTATATAAGCATCTTCGAACTCAAAAATGTTCCTGTGTAACCACCAAGATTGCAACTATTTTCTACTACTTCTAAATATGATTGATCTCCATGTCCTCCATGTTTCCAACAATGAAGTGTTGCTCCATCAACTGTTATTGCACCAGTATCAGTGTATCTATCTTCAAATATATTAATCATTTTTTCTTCAATTGCACTAGTTAATGTAATAATTTTAAATGTTGAACCTGGTTCGAAAGTCATCCAAATAGGTAAATTTCTATTTATAACTTCAGTTGAATAGTTTTGGTAGTTATTTGGATCAAAATTTGGCCTACTTGACATTGCAAGTATCTCACCAGTATCAGGATCCATTGCTATTGCTATTGCACTTTCTGCATCATATTTACTCATAGCATTATCAAGTTCATTTTCTACTGCTTGTTGAAGTTCTATATCAATTGTAAGTTGAAGTGTTACACCACTAGTTGGTGCTTCATAAATTTCTGCAAGTTCCAATTTATGCCCTTTTCCATCAGAAAAATATTTTATCGAACCATCTTCTCCTGTTAAATATTCATTGTAATATAATTCTAAACCAGATAACCCTTGGTTATCTATTCCTACATATCCTAAAATATGGCTTAATAAATTATCATAAGGATAATATCTTTTTGATTCTTTTACCAAATATACACCGTCTATATTTAATTCATCTATTTTCTCTGCAGTTTCATAATCAAGTTGTCTTCCTTCTGGGTGAACTCTTTCAATAGATGTTTTTTTAGAAAAATGCGCTAATAAATCCTCATAGTTACAATTTAATATTTCACTAATTTTTTTTGCAGCATCCTCTTTATCTATTATTTGATTAGGGATTACTACTAATGAGGTAGTTGTAATATTTGTTGCTAGCACTACCCCATTTCTATCAATTATCTCTCCCCTATCGGCAGAAATAGGCAATTTTCTACTCCATAAAGATTCTGCCAAAGTATTTAGTTTGTTATATGCAAATACTTGAATATAAAATACTTTTCCTATTGCTATAATTAATATTAAAATAACTATTAAAAAAACATATCTAATACGTGTATGAATTTCATTAAAAAACACTATTATCACCCTTATAAATTGTATGATAATAATGTTTATATTATTTTTTCAGTTTTTATATATTTAATTATTTTTTAACAAAATTATTTAAAAAATATTTTGTAAATTTTTCTAAAGCCTCTAGTTGTGATACATAAACATATAATTTTTCGTCATCTATCCATTCATATGCATTAATTCCAATATAGTTTTTTTTGTCGGGATATATAATAAATGCATCAGTTGGATATTTATTACGATAAGCTTTATGTATTTTATCATGATAATAATAAATAGCTTCTCCACATTCATTTAGATCAGGAACTGTTGGAATGATAACAATTACATTTTTATCTTCGTTCCATCCCACTATTAAATTACCGATTTTAGTTTTGCTTCCATGGACAAAACCATAATTAAACCTATTTACATCTTCTGTATAACCAAATATAATTTGATATTTTTCACCATTTTCAACTTTGCTATTAAATAATTCACGCATTTTTTTAAAATTGTTATCGCTTTTTTCTATATCTACTTCTGGTCCCTTAAATAATTTTGATAAAAATCCCATTTTTAGTTCTCCTTTTTTCTCTTTTTTATTATTTTTATTAAAAAATATGTAATATTTGTTAAAATAATAATACTTATTCCAATAATTAATATTCTTTTTAATGTATTATCTTTTTTATTAATATTAAAATCGCCATTATTATCAACAATATCTCTCTTTACTTCTTTAAATACATTTATAATATATTCATTTTTAGTGCCATTTTCTGCCATTACTTCAATTACAAACTTATTATTTCCATCTTTAATTGCTTTTTCACCAGTTCCATTTACAATAGCTTTTTTATCCTCAGCTTGTGCAACAATGGATATAATTTGAATATTACTTTTAACTACTATATTATATTCAAATTTATCTTTATCAAATTCAAATTCTATATTTTCAATTTTTAATTCTTTTAAATAATTATTGCTTGATTTTAAAGCTTCTTTATTATCATTTTCATTATTATAATTAGAATTTTGTTTTTTTCCTTCATTTATATATATAAAACCTATTAAATTCCCACTGGTTGTATATTTTGTAACGTTTGTTAATATACCTTCATTACCTACACCTACAATACCAGCTTCATTTACTTTCATTGTTCCTTGGTTATTATCAACTGATACAACAAATGCTACATGACCATATCCATCACTTGATGAGTAAACTGCTATTGAGTTTTCTTTTGGTTCTTTGCCAACACTATATCCAGAGCTTATAGCACTATTATACCAAGTTTGAGCATTGCCCCATCCTGGTAAAGCTATATTTAAATTATCGTATGCCTGTTGCCATGCATACCAAGTGCATCTTATAGTTTTTTCTCCATATAAATCTTGATATTTTCCATATGGGTTGGATGTAGCAGAAACACTATTAATAAATAAAAAACATACTAAGAAAAATAATATTTTATTAATAGGTTTCATTTTACCATCTTCCACATTCTAAATTAAATTCTTCACATATTTCTTCATCTACTGTTACATTTTCATAATAATTAGAATCACCACATGGTCCTTGAAATAATATTGAATTAGATAAAGCACTTGTAATTTCTTGATTTGCTTTCGTTCCATCAGCAATATTTAGGCCATTAAATGTAATGTAACTATATGTAAAATATATTCTGTGATCTATAATTTCAAAGTTATCAATATTTATACCACTTGTATTTTGATATTTTTTAAAAACATTTTTTAAGTCTTCTTCTTTACTTGTATTAATTTTTAAATTGGAATTTGCTAAATCTGTGTCAGATAATTCATATTCTTCTTTTTCTTCAAATGGGCTATAACTTGCACGCTTAATTGTTTTAGAATAATTTGTTATTTTTGCATTTGGATATATCTCTTGTAAGTTATCTATAAACATATAGAAAAAGCATGTTTTATTCCCAGTATCTTCATAGTATACGGTTGCATTTAAATTATCATTTAAGTTAATTTTACTTATACTTGAATTATCATTATTTGTGCTTGAATCTTCATTATTACTACTTTCTACATTCTTTTCCCATTTTGCAGCTAATGTTATATCCTCACTTATTGGTGTTTCAAAATTATATTCTTCATCATTTAAATACCAACCTATAAATTTGTATTTATCTCTAATTGGACCGTTTGGAATCGGAGCTTTTTCGCCATCTTTTACTACAACACTATCGATGCTAGATCCACCATTTGAATCATAGTTTACTGTGTAATATACTGTTTTTAGTTCATCATCTTTTACATCTTCATCATATTCAAAAAATACATTTTTATTTTTTTCTTTAATTTCAGTAGTAAATTTGTCATCAAATTTATAATTAGTAGTTATTATTATGTTTTTAATTTCTAAATTATTTTCATTTATGTAATTAATATAATTTTCTATTGCATCTTCAATTGAACCTTTAATCAAATTTTCGGGTATAATATTATCTCTCATTAATTCATAATTTTTTATACTGTTCACTATATCACTACAAATATATTTTTTAGTTAGCTTTTTACATTCATAATATTCTTTTTCTATATTTAATTTTAATACATTTTCATCAGCAACCGTTATATAAGCAATATAATTTTCTTTAATTATTTCTTTCTTTTCGTTATTTAATATAAAAAATAACACAATACCTATTAATATAATAATTAAAAAGAAATTAATAATAAATACTTTACTTTTTATTATTTTGTTTATCTTTTCCATATGTCCTCCGATATACTATATTTTATATTCCATCATTGTTAAATATACTTTTTTTATATTTTCTTTTTTTTCATGATTCATTTCATTAAAGTTTATATGTAATTGATACCCACTATCAAAACTAAATAACAATTCTACTTTGCCTGGTTTAAAATTAATTGCACTAGATGATATTGATGAATACGGAAATATATGTATCTTTTTATAATATACTGCAAGTGTATCTCTATCAAATAAAATCATCTTTTTATCTGTAAAAACAACATAATCTTTACTATTTTTATATCCTATTAATATTTTTTCCTTATTACTTACATATTCTTTCGCATAATCTGGTAAACTTTCTTCAAATACTTCAGTTTTAAAATCAAAATACTTAGTTAACTCTTTAAATTTAATATATGCCATAACTTATCACTTCCTATAATTTATTTTAGCATATTACAAAAAAAAACGATAGTGTTTAACTATCATTTAATTTTTATTTTGTAACTTCAACAGCTGATACATTTTTCCAATTCAAATCTTGGATTGCTGTATAATAACTAATTTCACCTTTACTATTTAATGAATAATTTACATTTACTTTTGTTTGATTATTTAATAAAGTTTCTGCATCTAAATCAGTTGTTTTATCAGTAGTAATTAATATTCCAGCAAGTGAACTTACTCCATCATTATTAGTTAATGTAATTGTATTATTACTGATATTTTTTAAGCTTCCACTATAATTTAATAAATGTATAGCACCTTGAATATTTGCATTTTTAATAATGATGTCATTTGTATATTCAAAACCATTACTCATGCTATCAAGTCTTATTGCTCCCATACCTTGGTTGCCTACATTATTTGTTATATAGTTTCCACCATCAATTACAATATTTTCAAGATTTTTATTAATTAATATTACAGAGCCTTCATCATATATATTAATATTTTTTAATGTTATATTAGAGTTTTTAAGTTCTAATTGGCCTTCTAATTTTGTTGTATCATTTCCAATAATTGTAGTTCCTTCAGGTATATTTATATCTTTTGAAACTTTTAATGTTGTATTTTCAGGAAGAACTATTGTCCCACCATTTTCAATAGCATTTAAAATGGTTTCATTATTTGCTTCTTTCCTTAAATTTATATTATTAAAGAAAGTTTTATTATCACTATCATCAAATACACAAACACTTACATTATCTATATCTTCTGTTATAAAGAAAGGTCCTTTAAATGGATTTGTTGTGTCTGTAAATACTTCATGTTCTCCATTCATTAAATCTTCACAACTTTGATAATTATGTTCAAAATCATAGTAAATAATAAATTTTTCACTATTATCTGTCATTTCAAAATCAATACTTCCAAAATATGTTGTGTTGCTTGATACACCAGTTACTACTGGGGCAGTAGTATCAGTTACATTAACCCATCTTTTTAATGTAGTGCTAGGATTTCCAGACGAATCAGTATAATCCCATATAGCTAAATATTTACCAGGAATTAATGTATTAATCGTTGAGTATTCTTCCCCAAGAGGATTCATTTGCAAATCAAATCTCAAATAAATTCTTGGATTTATTATTTGAGTTTCATCTACATTATCTGTAACAGTTGCCGTTACATGATTATATTCACTACCTACTTCAACATGTAAATTATCTTTTTGGTTTGGTGTGATAGTTGCTGGTGTTGTATCACTCATAACAACTAACATTACATCTTCGGTAGTATTTCCAGCATAATCAGTTACTTTATAATAAACATGGTATCTATTTCCACTAGGTTTTTGAGTATCAAGACCATTTGAAAAATCATAATCTTTACCTGGATCTATATTATTATAGAAAGTAACTTTATATGGTTTAACATTTACTGCTTCATCAAATGATGCATCAATAGCTTTAGCAGTAATATCTTTTAATGTTAATGGAGTTCCTGATTCAATACGTAAAACCCTATCATATGTTTCTTCAGTTCCTGCCAAAATAAGTTCAGGAGCAGTTGTATCAAATATAACTTTGTCATATCTTACATCATTTAAAATATCTTTATTTGTAAATGTTGCAGGGTTTCCAAATTCGTCTTCTACTTCAATAGTAAATTCAAGTTCACCTTCCTTAGTATTTTCAGGAAGTTTAGTTACTAAGAAATATTGAAATTTGTCTGCATCTCCTTGACGATATTCAGTATATTCTATTCCATTAATTTTAAATATTGGGTCTTTTGCTAACTTTTCATCTACTGTTAAATATATACCTACGCTATGTGTTTCATTTGCATATTGTTTATTTTCATTAGATGAATTTATTCTTAATTCTTTTACTTGTGGTGCTGTTTTATCAAATTCAAACATTAATACAGTGTTATTTCCACCCTTATCAATTAATTCAAGTTTGTAAATTCCATCTGTAAAATCATAAGCAAAATCAGTATCATTACCAAAATATACTATTTCATTATCTTTTGTTAATCTTACTGTTCCACTTTCAGAAAATTCAATGCTTTTAATTTTATTATATTTATGAATTGTAGTTACATCATATGTATTATATTTATCTGTGTCATTAATTGTAATAGTTCCATATGTTATATCAACTTCAAAATTAATAGATACTTCATGATTTGCTTTATCAACTGCTTTTAATTCGTAAACATCTGTATCACAAATTAATTCGCCATTTTTATATTCTTTGTCATTTAGTGTAATACTTTTCATGTTAGTATCTGTAGCTTCAGCAAATACGCAATAATTATGAACACTTGGTTTTATTACTTTATGATTGCCATCACTAAACCAATAATATAATGTTATTTCTGGTTCAGTTTTATCAATATTATAAGCTCCTCTTGAACTATAAGCAGTTGTTTCATTGCCAGCTATATCAATTGCTCTAATATGTAAACGTTTTCTTCCTTCAACTGTTGGAATTTTTACTGTGTAAGTTCCATCTTCATTATCTATTATATATTTTTCATCTAATTTTGTTGTAGCATTTACATATTTGTCTGTATCATTCCATGTATAATAAACTTCGCTTAGATTTTCATCTTTAATAGTTATTGAAAGTTCATCAATATCATAATACTTATTATAATTATGCGTATTTGCAAATACTACTTCTGGATTAACAGTATCAACCAACATTTCGTTTTGATCACTGCTTGTAATATTTTTATTTGTTAAAGTAGTTCCAATATTGCCAACAGCATCAGCATAATTAGATATTTCAATTTGCATTAGACCATTTTTAGTATTTTCAGTAACTTCGTAATTGTAGGTATATGATTTCATTTGAGAATCATATTTCATTTGTCCAACTACTTCACCATTTATAGTAAGTGTTGGATTAACAACTGGATTTTCATCAAAAGTTACAATAATCCTAACTATATCTCCTACTGATGCAACTTGTAGCCATTTACCATTTTCATCTTTTCTACTAACGTTTGTTAATCTTAATGTTTGGTATTCTGGTGCTACTGTATCAACAAATACTCTATTGCTATTTGAAACTTCCCATGTTCCTTCTACTTTATTTCCAGCTAAATCTACAATATTAGAAACAGTCATAACAATTTCTTCTTTTGCAATTTTGCTAAATTCTTCTTCGTTTATTTCATATTTGAAATAATATAAATATTTATATTCTTCTTTATCTTCTGTTCTTAGTTCTACATCATCACCACTTAAATTAATTTCTTTTGTTCCATAAGTTAATGTAAATGTAGGATTTTCTTTTAATTTTTCATTAGTTCTTATATAACCATATAATTCATCAGAAAGAGTTCCATAATATACACTATATTTTTCCCCATTAATTTCTTCTTTTTCTGGATTTTTACCATTAATTTGGAAATTAACAGCATTATTTTTTGGAGCTTCTTTATCGTAATTAGTTATTTTAATAGATACTTTTGTTTCATTACCAGCTTTGTCAACTATCGTAATAGTTTCATCTGTATTATTAAAATATACTTTTTGTAATTTATTTGCATATTTTTTATCTGGGTTCCATAATCCTGCATCAACAGGCATTATTTCTTCATCACTTGATAAAGTTACAGTAATACCTTTATTTGTAGGCTCTGTTATGTCATATGACACATCTACTTTTGCAGGTGTTTGATCTATTTCTATAACTTCTGTTACACTATGTCCAACTTTGTCTTTAGCAGTAACTGTATATGTTCCATCTTCTGTTACAGTTAATTTAAATATTCTTTCTTCATTATTATTTAATGCTTCAAAATATTCATCTTTTTTATCTGTGTATTTATAAGTTTCTGTTCCATTAGGGCCTTCAATAGTTACTTCTGTTAAGAATTTATCATATACCTTAATTGTTACATCTTTATTAGTTAATGTGCTAAGTTCATTTTCTTCTTTATCTAAGAAAGTAATTTCTGCACTATTAGAATCAATTGCTACCCAATAAGATTTTTCATTACCAGCTTTATCATATACTTTTATTAAGTATGTAGCATCTTCGCTTAGTGTTACATTAATATTTCCATTTTCTACGTTTGTATATTCAGTGATATATTCTTCATTATTATGTAATTTATCTCTATTTTCTACTACAACTTTAGATAAATTATCATCACTAAATACTATTTCTTTTTCTGAGTCAAAATGTTCACCATTTTTTACATTTGCTGTTGGTAAAGTTTTATCAATAGTAAATGTAATTTCAGTGCTATTAAATGATTTATCAATTACTTCTAATTTGTAATTGCCTTCTTTTTCAATGTTTTTTAATTCATCAATAGTAACTTCTTTGTTATTTAAAAGAATGGTTACATTCGCTTCATTTATAGTAATGCTTACATTATCCTTTGTAACTTCCTTATCTTTTATTCCTGCAATTACTGGTGCTTCATTATCTTCAAGAATAGAATTTATCTTATCTAATCTTTCTTTTAAATCATTTTTAGCTTCACCATCTGTTAATGAATCAAGTTTTTCTTCAACCTTTTCATTATCACGATATTCTAGTGCATCAGTTAAATTTGATTTTTTTGTTGCTTGTTCAATTTGATTTTCTAGGTTTTCAATTAACGCTAAAACATCCTTATAAGCATCATCTGCATTACCAATATTTTGATTATCGCCAGATTCTTCATCACCATTAATAACTAAATTTGATCCACTATTGCTATTTCCATTTACTGGACGACTATTTCCTCCTTCCCCTTCATTTTCTCCTTCTTCGGTTTTATCGTTCGGAGTATTTTGGCCATTATTTTTATCATCATTATCATTTGATGAATTTGTTGTATCATTTCCTTGGCCATTTGCTAAGTCTTCAGAACCACCTGCAAAAACATAGGTTCCTAAACCTACAAAAAGAAATAATACAATTGCTAAAATTATACCTTTTCTCTTGTCCATATATCCTCCCTTTTAGCTGGCTATATTATAGCACTTTATAACTTTATTTGCAACAAAAAAACTACACTAATATCCTATGTGTAGTTTTTAAAATATTTCTAAAATAATTTTATTTTATTTAATGGCCAAATACGTAAAGATATTTTACCATTTATGTCTTCTTTCTTTATTAATCCTATTTCCCTACTATCTAACGAATTTTCTCTATTATCTCCTAAAACTAAATACATGTCTTCTGGTATTTTACTATATCCTAAATCTGCCAACGAAAAATCATCATAATTTAAATCATTAGCTAAATATTCTTCCTCATAAATTTTATCATTTATGTATAATTGATTATTCACTATTTTTACTGTTTCTCCTGGTAATCCTATAATTCTTTTAATTAAATATTTCGTATCTTCATAATCTAGTGAAACAATATCTCCTCTTTTTATATCAAAAAATCTATATTGAAATTTATTTAATATTAAAACCTCTTCGTCTTTTAATGTTGGACTCATTGAACTTCCAACAACTTGAGTTACTGATACAACATATAGCATTAGAAATAATATTATTATTATTACAATTATTAATTTTAATGAATCAATTATTAATTCACGAATACTTAACCAATCCATAAGTAATCACCCTATCCACTATTTTTTATTATATTATAAACCAAAAATTTCATCAATGTTTTTTTGATTTTCTTAATCATAAAAATAAAAGCATTGCTGCTTTTAGTATAAAATAACAATGCTTTATTATTCATTAATCATATCCACTTTTATTTGAC
>CALVXN010000034.1 GCA_944371315.1 uncultured Bacilli bacterium
TATCATAGGTTTTTCTAATCCTATATTTATATTATATGATAAATATAGTGAAAATAGAATAGATTTTATTAGAAAAACCTCAATTTAAGGAAAGTGAGGATTTTTAATGAATGTTTGTAGAAATAATGATGTAGCGTTATATTGCAGTAATCATTGTAAATTTGAAATATCAATTGAAGAACAATTAGAAAGGTTAAAAAAATATTGTAAACATTTTGGATTCAATATTGTTAAAGAATATATAGATGATAATGTTAGCAATAATGAAAGTTTTAATCAAATGATAGAAGATGTAAAATTAAAAAAATTTAATATAGTTGTTTCATATAGTTTTGACACTTTGCCCCATGATGAAGATACTTTATATAATTTGGTAGGTGAATTATTTAAATATAAATATGAATTGCACTTAGAAAGTTCTTTTATTTATAGTCCAGGATTAAACCCATTGTTTAAGTTACAAAGAAATGATGAAATCTTAGAAAAAGATGTTAGCAAAAAATCAAAGAAAAAGTCAAATGTTTGCCCCGCATTTAAATTTGAAGAAGTTCAAAATCCTAAAAGTACTGAAGTATATAATTGGGTAGATTTAATGGATGAAGATAATTTTAGATATGATGATTTCCCAATGTTTGACCAATATGGAAATTATCTTGGAATGCATAGAGATGTTTATGTAATATTTAAAAAGTTAATTGGCTTTCATAGAATATCAGCAAACTTTAAAAGCGATAAATGGGGGAAAAATCCTTATAAATTATTTTAATAATAAGGATTAAAAAATATGAATATGAATGATAATAAAAGAATAGTAGCAATATATACTAGGGTTAGCACAACGGATCAAGCTCGAGAAGGCCATAGTTTAGAAGAGCAAGAAAGAAGATTAAGGGCAAGGTGTATATCTAATGATTATGAAATTTATAAAGTATATACTGATGCTGGTATAAGTGGAAAATCGGCTGATAATAGACCTGCTTATCAACAAATGCTTAAAGATATGAAGAAGAAAAAATTTGATTTAATTATGGCCTTTAAAATGGATAGAATAAGTCGTAGTATAATTGACTTTGAGGAATTCTTCAATGAGATAAAAAAATATAATTGTGGTATTGAATTTTTATGTGAAAATATTGATACTACTGGTGCTGCGGGTATGATGTTTGCAAGGATATTAGGTATATTTGCTCAATTTGAAAGAGAATTAATCCAAGAAAGAACATTAGTTGGAGTTGAAAGCGCAGTTAACAAAGGGCATTTTGGTGGAAGACCGCCATTAGGTTACAAAAATAAATTAGATAAAGATGGAAAGCATAAATTAAAAGAATGGGAAATTGAAGAAAATGGTGCAAAAATAGTTAGAGAAATATTTGAGTTATGTTCACAAGGAAAAACATATTTTCAAATATCAACAATATTAAAAGAAAAGTATCCAAAAGTAGTTTCTTATATTAGAACGAATAAAAAAACTAATGAAAAAGAAATAGTATATCGTAGTTGGACAGATGGTTCATTATCGGTAATTTTGAATAATAGAACATATACTGGTAATTACGAATATAGAAAAAGTGTAAAAGATAAAGAAACTATTTTGCTATATGATAAAGTCCCTCAAATTATTAGTGAAGAATTATTTGAGGAGTGCCAAGATATTATTAGAAGAAATGCAAGGAATTATTATAGGTCTAAATTGTATTTGTTTATGCAGAAAATTGTTTGTCCTAATTGTGGAAGAATATTAGGTTGTAATGGCACAAAAAAGCCAAATGGAACAGAATATAGATACTATAAATGTTTTAATTGTGGAGATTATGTAAGAGAAGAATATGTTGAAGAAGCATTAATTGATAAATTATGTGATTATTTTGAATTGTATAATGTTTTAGGAGATGAAAGCGTTATCGTTGATAAAGAATTAGCAGAAGAATTTAATAAATGTAAATTAAATCATAAAATTAGATTTAAAATGGATGAAAATATTATCAACAAAAAAATCGCAAGTGATTTTGATAGAAATGAATTAGACTTTAAAAAGATATGGTATATGGCTTCTTATGAAACAAAGGCAAAGTTTATTTATGAGTATGTAGATGTTATTACCTTAGATAAAATTAAAAGAAAGAAAAATAATATTTGTGAAATAAAATTAGCCAATATAAAGATAAAGAAAAATAAAGTTAATAAATTATTTGAATTAAGCGAAGATAATTTAATTGATAATATTATTAGCAATGGTAGTCGAAGCTTTAGTATTGCTAATTTTAAAAGAGAAAGTGATGCATTAGAATATATAAATCTTTTAGAAAAAAAGTATAATATATTAAGAGAAGATTGTATATTAGATGATTATGAAGGATTTTGTTTTGAGCCATCATTTTTTAAAGAAATAAATATAAGGCCTACAAGGGCGGTAGAAAAAGGTAAATCAATTTTCTTATATCTTAAAGAAAATTAGTGTATAATGATGTTAGCGGTATTAAAGAATTATTAGGTAAATAGAGATTTTGGAATCCCTTTTACTATGGTGCCAGACAAAGGCTCGCTATTTATAGCGATTTAATATATAGATCTAGTATATTATTGTACTAGATTTTTTATTGAAAATAAATTGAGTTATATGATCATTTCTGACCACTTATGCTATAATTGCCTTGTAGGATGATAATTTGATGAAAACAACAATTTATCTTGTGAGATATTCTAAACCTATAAAATCAATTTATTTAGATAGTCCAAATGATTTGCAAGTTTAAAATGAAAAAATATTTTCTATTAATGGTATAAAAATTATAAATATTCCTATAAATGCAAGAAAAAACTAAAAAAGAAAGATATGGATTATAGAATAATAGAACTAATACCAAACTATGAATTATTAAAAGAAGCGTCAAAGAATTAATCTCTAAAATCTTAAGGGAATAGAACTGAAAATTAATAAAAGCATACAAGTTGATGGAACTGTATCTATATAGTACACCTCCTTAAATAAGATAAGTACATTATTTATCTTTTAAAATTTTCTATAGATATAAAAAAGAAACTATCAAGAAGTTAGTTTCTCAATGGTTTCTTTTCTTACTATCTAGTTAATATTCTTATTTTAGCTAACTGTCTTTCTTCACTATCGTTAAAAGTCATAAAGTGTCTTGCTGCCGCTTTTAAATAATCATTTGAAGACATTTTCTCAATGTATTGTAAATTTTCAAATGACAAAGTTTGTAACCGTCTTAAAGCAAAATCTTTTTGACGATGTGACCACGAATGACTTGAACCTTCAGGCCTATCATAAGTTTTATTTCCATTACTATCGTAGTGAGTGTGAGAATGATCTTTCCAACCTGATCTAGTCGTATATACATCAAAAGATCCATTACCTTTAGCGGAAATCTTCCCATCATAACTACCATCGCTACTTGTTATACGGAACAACTCATTTCCTGTATAATTTACTTCAACACCATTATCTTTAGAATCATCGCTCATTATTTATCCTCCTTAATTTAATGTATTAAATGAATCAATGTAAATTAGTGATTTTCTTGGTTCTTCAAAATCTTTTTCACTACCCCTTCTTTTAAAAATAGCAACCGCTTTATAACCGTCTATATCTCGAACATATAAAAAAAATTTTTCATCTGGCTCATCATCTAGAAATAGCTCACGGAAATCGTTATTTTCATCAAAACCAACAACTAAATATTTTTTGTCATCTTCGAAGAATCTAATTGCAGCACCATAGAATAATTCATCCCAATCTAAAGTCCAATCGTCATTTAAATCCTTATTCATTTTTCCTTCCTTTCACTTTTTATTATAGTCATTAAAATATTGATTGATATAAATTTCTATGTTTTCATTATATCGCTAGTTTATCTAGTATTATGTAACCTATTTGTTTACATCTGTAGTGTAAATATAATTAAAAAATAAGATATATTAATATATACCTTATTAACCCGCTACTCTATTTTAATACTGAAAGAACAGATACACTTCGGGTGATATCGTGTAGTAGTTCACTTTTTGATAATTTATCGCTAATAACAGCTACAATTAAGTCCATGAGTTCTAATTCTCTGTATGTTTGGGCGATTAGATGCCCATTTTCATAAGTAACAGTTTCTTTGGTTCTACTAGGCTTTTCATTGCCATTGCTAAGGAAAGTTATATTTTCTTAATAGTTCTATTTGATACTTGAGAACTGTTTTCTTCGTTAACATCAATTATTTCTTTTAAATTAAAGGGTTATATATGCTATGGTTTCTTTTATGATGAATATAGATTCTCATAGAGAAAAAGTTCTTGCTATTAAATGGTGTGATATTAATTGGTATCGAGGTCAATTAGTATTGAGGACGCTTTTGTTAAATCTAGAATTGATAATAGATACATTATTAGCTCTGTTAAACAAAAGAAAAGTGAAAGAGAAATAACATGTACTAGTTACGTATTAGAGTTATTGAAAAATCACAAAATGTTTAAATAGGCCTATAAATTTTTTATCAATGATAACGATTATATTTTTACTGAATACGATAATAGATACACAGAATAAATTATTTGATACCAGTAAACTATAAATATAAGATGGGGATAATCTAATATTAAAAGTTGAAATTAGTTATGAATATAAGAGAATAGTTTTTTTCAAGAGTAATCTTCCCAATTTATAATTATCAAGTATTTTTTATATTTTCATTAGATCAGATAAAAAGCAAGAACAGAAAAAACTATTATAAAAAGCTACTACTTTGCTAAATAATTATGATTCGAGATAAAAATAGAAAAACAAGTATATTTGATAAACTTTTAAAACCATGCTATAATAAGTATGAAATAGTTAGTAGCAATTATTTTAATCTTTGTAATACATAATTTACGTTATATTAATTGTGAGTAAAGGAGAACCAGTATGACTTCGATGGAGTTAATCGGACTTAATACCAAATGGTATCGATATCAAAATAATTTAACTCAAGAACAATATGCTAATAAAACTAAATTTAAAATGGCCTACATTAGTGTTATTGAAACGGGCAATGCTAATTTAACTTGTAAAAATATAGATTTCATTGCCAATTCTTTTCACATTAGACCCGAACTACTTTTTAGTGAGGAAACAGCAAATTTAGCTAAAAAGTTGCCTACCAGAGTTGATATGAAACGATAAACGAGTTTTTCGCTTTCAATTAATTGACGAATAAAAAGAAGAAGGAGAACCATAATATATGGATATAATAAGAAAACTAATTGATGATGATAAATTAACTTATAAATGTTATGATGAATTAAAGAGACTACTCATAAGTGATGAAAAGTTTAGAAAGATTATTGAAGAAGGATATGCTCAAAATATGATAAGAGGATTTTCTGGAGAATTATGGGAAAAGATTCGATCTCAAAATATAAGAGTAATTAATAACTTCGTCGACGTTTTTATTGATGGTGCCAATATCGGTTATTGTACAGTAGCAGCTAAACAATTAAGTTATTCTTTAGATCGTTGCTACTTATGTGGAGGGATTCTTCCTATTTTAAAAAATTCAAAAAATTGTTTAGACGGTAGTCATACTTGGATATTATGTGAAGGCAAAATTATTGACACCACTTTGATGTTAATAATTGACTACCAATATTCATCTAAAGTTGGGTATATCGAAGAAAATAGATATGATCCTAATTTAGATCCGGTATATACTGCAGCAAAAGAATTTACTCGAGATCCAAATCTTCGTATTATTCCTAATAAAAAACGTTAGATACTTAAAAATTTCTATTATTTTTCTGTTAAAATAATCTTCAAAATTACTAATAGTGAAATTTTAAAAAACTATAACAAAAGCTACTAACATTTTGTTAGTAGCCGGGAAAGATAATTTCCTTAAATTATGCAATTCTTGTGATTGATACGGAAGCAGAGTATAAATCATTTGGTACTAGTTTAATATCTACTTCAGAAGTATTAATTAAACGGTAACTTGCTCCAGGTAGTGCTTCAAAAATAGCATTTCCATTAATTGTTCCTGTATCACAACAAGTTAGCTTATTGTGAGTTGATGAATGAGCGATTAACACGTCACTAGGCCAGAATTGATGTAATTCAGCTCCTAGTGCTTTTGGTTCACAATCAGCTTCTTTTTTATTACTATTTCTAACATTAATCCACCAATGAATAATGTAGATACCCGCTTCAGGTATTGAAAAATCACCAGTATTAGGATTATATGTTATTTTATTAGATATATTTGTTTTTTGAAATAAGAATGGTTGTTGTACCCCTACTGTTGAATCACTTTCATCATGGACCATAGCATAACTATTTAATTCAGTTCCTGGTCCTGCTGGACCGGTTGGACCTGTTGCTCCTTGTGGACCCGTTGGGCCAGTTACACCTTGTGATCCTGTTGGACCTGTTGCTCCTTGTGGACCTGTTGGACCTGTTGCTCCTTGTGGACCTGTTGGGCCTGTTACACCTTGTGATCCAGTTGGGCCGGTTGTTCCTTGTGGACCCGTTGGGCCTGTTGCTCCTCTTGGGCCAGTTGGACCGGTTGGGCAATTAACACATTTTTTACTTAAACAATCAATTACTTTACATAAGCAATCATCACTATTTGGTTTTGTATTTTGTAAATCTTCAAAATTAATATTATTTATTTCTTCGTTCATTTTTTTCTCCTTTCACATTATCATATGATGGTTTAAAAAAAGCTTGTGAGCGGATAACTATGATTTATGAAAAAGAAAAAAATATTTTTTATACATCAAATTTTAAAGATAATTATTTAGTTAGCGTTGTCAAGTAATCGAGAATATGTTATTATTATACTACTAACTACTAGAATTACAAAATCAAGAGAAATAATGGTGATGTTATGTGTAAAATATATATTTTAGGAGCAGTAGGAAGCGGCAAGACTACATTAGCCAAAAAATTATCAAATGATTTAAATATTAGATATTATGAACTTGATAATGTTGTTTGGAAGCATTGTTATAATGGTGATATTAGAAGAAATGATAAAGAAATTTCAGAAATATTTTCTGAAATAATTGATAATGAAAGCTGGATAATTGAAAATGTTGGCAAAAAATGTTTTGATGATGGTTTAGAAAAAGCAGATACTATTATATATTTAAAATTATCTCCCCTAACACTTTATAGACGGATTTTTTTTAGATGGATTAAGCAAAAAATAAATCTAGAACCATCTCCATATAAAGCAGATTTAAAGATGTTAAAGCAAATGTATTTATGGGCTAAAAAAGAAATTAATAATAGCAAACTAAAAGAGTTAGAACGCTTTAATAAAAAAATTATAATATTAGATGAAAAGAAACTAAAGCATTACAAATACAATTGTCAATAATTATTTTTTATTCAATAATAATAAGATAAAGCTTATGAAAAGATTAGATAACTTATTATAATAAAAATAGTTAATTTAAAGCCTTTTAATTTTTGAGGGCGGAACTGGGTCGTATTTATACTCTTTCTTGCTAAAAGGATTGCATTTTAGTAGTCTTTTAATACCCAAATACAAACCTTTAACAAGACCGTGTGTCTTTATGGCCTGAATCATATAATTGGAGCATGTTGGAATGTAGCGGCAACTATCATGGCTTTTGAAAGGAAGACTCTGATATATCTCGATTATTTTTATTATTAGACTTTTCATTTAAATCACGATGTTATTCTATCACATAAAAACATCTTTGACAATATTACTTTTCTTTAAGAGTACTAATTTTATTAAGCCTAGTTAGAGAAACAATAAAACTTTGATAATCGGCAGTTATTGTTCCTAATACTTGAAAATTAGTTAATATTTTAGCATAATAACTATAGATTAGGAGAATAGTTCCAATTTCAATTGACCCCTTACTTACTAAATATGCACCATAAAAGATGATAGTATATCTAGATAATTCAATTATTCCTAAAACAAAACATATTATACCTTGAATTATAACGTTATAGTTATAATTAGCTCTTAAATATGCTCTGTTATCTTTATTAAATAAATTAATAATACTATTTATTGTTGTTTTCTTTCCTGCCAAACCAGAATATAGCTTATGAAGCATAATAGTTTTATTATCAAGTGAAGATTTTCTTTTAATATTTAAATTTTGAACTTTCTTTCCTACCTTGAAATAAACTACTATCATTAAAATAGAAACAATAACTGTAATTATAAAAATTAAAAAATTAAAACTTAAAAAATAGCTGTATATGACTAAAAATTCAATAATTTGAAAAAATCTTGTTATTAGATTGACGATAAAGTTACTTATTATATCAATATCATTGTTTAAAATATTAGTGTATTCGCCAAGATTTACACTACTTATATTTTTAGTTTCAGACGTCGTTAAAGCAGTATACTCAATATATAATTTATTATAGAATTTAAACCATGTTTTTTGATCTAAATATGACCATATATAATAGAAGAAAGAGAGAAAAGCTGTTATGACAATTAAATAGTATCCTATTCTATAATTAGCACCAGTTATTTCGTTAATTGTATCACTCCAAAAAACGGGTATAATAAGTGCTAATCCTTGAACAAAAAGAGAAGTAATTATTTTTAAAATTACTTCTCTTTTAGAACTTTTTATTATTTTTTTTGTCTGTGAGAACATATTAATCCTCCTTTAATATAGCAATATCTCCACTCTTAATATTGTTCTTTTCAGCATCATCTTTATTAATATGTAAAGCCAAAGAAAAACTATCGTCGATCTTAACATGAACTGAATCTAATATAGTATCATTTACTTTTACTTTTACAATTTCATCTTCGTGAAAATCTTTTGCTTCTCTAGTATTAATATGGATATGACGATTAGCAATTATACATACATTTTTTTTTGAGATTTCACCTTTTGGCCCAACAATGGTTATGTCCTCCGATCCTTCCAAATCTTTCGAATTGCGTATTGGAGGATTTAAACCAAAATATTCTTTATCGGTTTCTAAAATTTCAACTTGCGTATATTCTCTTACTGGTCCTACAATTCTTACGAATTCTTTGATATTTTTGGGTGTTTTTAGTGCTACAGTTTCTTCAGTAGCAAATTGACCAGGCTGATCAAGATAGTTTCGAATAGTAAGCTCATAGCCTTCTCCAAACAATATCTCGACATCCTCTTTTGTTAAATGGACATGTCTATTTGATATTCCTACTTTTATTTCCATAATTCACCTCTTTTTTATTATAAATTCATTTTTAAAGACTGTAAATATCACTTTTTTAATTTGACATTAT
>CALVXN010000035.1 GCA_944371315.1 uncultured Bacilli bacterium
CCTCTAGCTCAGTTGGTTAGAGCATCCGGCTCATAACCGGGCGGTCGTAGGTTCGAGTCCTACGAGGTCCACCATTTTTTTATTTGCAGGTATGGCGGAATTGGTAGACGCGATAGACTTAGGATCTATTGGATTATTCTGTGGGGGTTCAAGTCCCTCTACCTGCACCAAAATAATAATTTTAACTGACTTTTGTCAGTTTTTTTGTTTTTTAAATATTTATAAAAATTAAAAAATAATGCACTTTATATTTATAAATCTTATCTTTCTAAAGTGCATTATTTTTATTATTATATTACAAAACTATTTAATCTTTTTTTAATCTTGTTAAACTTATTGGTTTAGTTAAATTAGTATCTATTGCCCAAATAAACTTTCTTAAATAACTATTATTAATATCTTTAAAACCATGAGCCAATAAATCTTCCACTTTTTCTTCATTAGTCATGCCTAAATCTTTTATTTTTATAGTTTTTATTTCACCCGTCCTAACATCAACGAATGTTGCATAAGTTATAATATGACATACACCATCAATTACGTCTTCACAAAAAGATTTTTCCAATAGACTGTAATAAAGTGGAAAATATAAAGAACGTATTGTATTTGTAAATCCTTCTGCCATACAATTAAAATTAGAAGCTCTAAATTTAGTCATACTAACCATACCCGATATATTAACTACATTCTCCATAATAACTGGTAAATCATAATCTTCAACTGTCATTGTATTTACATGAACAAATTCATAATAACTTTTCTTACCAACATTAACTAAATTTACCTTATAAAAAACAATATCTATTTTCTTATCTTCATTTAAAACTATATCATAAACATGATACATTAAAATCACCCCGTGGAAGTATTATAGCATAATATTTTAAAAAATAAAAGACTTAAGTAACCCCCCTTAACTTAAGTCTTTTATAACATAATTATTTATCTTGTAACATATTTAATAAATCTATTTTAAACATATCTTTTGAAGCGTTTGCTTTAGAAATCATTATACCCTTATAAGTTGTAAGTTCAGATCTATGTCCTTCTAATAAGATATCAGCTGGATTAATTGTTTCAAGAACTACAACTTCTTCTTTTTTGTGAACAGTATAAATCAATTTAACTTCCCCATGAATTTGTGTAAACATTTTATCACTTGGTAACTTAAGCTCATAAGTTTCTGTTCCATTTTTCTTATTTACAGAAATTAATTCTCCTACAAAATTACCATTTCTTAAAGCTGGATAATAATCAAAATTTAGCTTTTTGAAAGCAAGCATATTATATTTTTTTAATGCTCTTTCCAACTTTTTAAATTCATTTTCACAAACGTATTCTAAAACATATCCTTTCATTTTACCATACCCCCTAATTACTCGAACAATATCATTATACCACAAACCACTTTTTTTGTCAAATTCGTGTAAATTTTTCATATCATTCGTAGTATTTCCACCTTGGAGCTAAAGTATACCAAATATTTCCTATTTTGTCAAATCGCCTTTTTTTTCGACGTTTTTATCCATATTTTTATAATAATATATAATATAATTAAAACTAAGATAATCTTGGAATACCTTTTTATAATATTAGCAAATATCGTCCAATTATCTCCTAAAAAAACTCCTGCATAAACTAAAACTGTATTCCAAATAGTGCTACCAATAGTGGTTAATAATAAAAATTTACCCATATTCATTTTATTTAGACCAGCAGGAATAGAAATTAAACTACGAACTATTGGAACAAACCTACAAAATAAAACAGCACTATTTCCTTTTTTATTAAAAGATTCATTTGCTTTTTTAATATCTTCATCTTTAATTTTTATAAACTTTAATTTTCTTACATTATAACCTAAATAATATAAAATAATTGCTCCAATTAATGAACCAATTGTAGAACTAATAATTACTCCAATTGGATTTAACGATGTATTTATAGTTAAAAATCCTCCAAACGTTAAAATAACCTCTGATGGTATCGGTGGAAATATGTTTTCTATAGCTATTAAAAAACAAATTCCAATATAACCCCATTTACCCATAACAGTTAAAATAAAATTAGACATATAACCCCCACAAATAAAAAATAATTGGTTTAAATTTTAAGTTTTACAATAGTTTCACCTAAATTCCAATTATTTCTTCTAAATTCTAAAACATTTTTATTATTCTTTAATACTTTATTTACTTCTCCAGTCAAAATATTAGTGCTTTTACCATGTATAATAATTATATATTCATTTTTAAGTAATATATTATCATTAATAAAACTATTTACTAATACTTCTACCATTGCAACAATTTCTCCATGTAAATCAAGTTTTGGAGTTTTACTAGTAATCATTTAGTTCCTTGTTGATTATTATTAACTTGATTATTTTGTGGTGTTTGATTATTTAAATTCATAGATTTAGTGTAATAATCTAATACTTCTGATAACATTGGTATTGATAATCTAGATCCCATTTTTTGAATAGATAAACCTGCTGCTATATTTGCAAGTGTTACTATTTTATCCATGTCAAAATTGTTAGCAAGTCCATAAACAAAAGCCCCATGGAATATATCACCAGCACCAGTGGTATCAACAGCATTACATTTAAGTCCAGGCATTATTTTAACTTGATTATTTACTTGGTATAAAGCCCCATGTTCTTCCAAAGTAACAACTATATTAGCATTTGGATACTTATTTTGTAATTTTGTATATATATTTACTAAACTTTGAGGATGGGCATAATCAAATTTTAAACCAGTCACAGTCTCAGCAAATCCTTTACTACATACAATATATTTAATATATTTACATAATTCAAGCAATTCTTGAGTAACTCTTCCTGCATCAATTACACTAATAGCATTAGGAAATTTAGTAACAGCATTTTGACTTGCGCCATAATCATGTCCATCAGTAAGTATAATGTCTGGTGTAAAATTATAATCATATTTTTTTAATGGAGGATGTTCAGTTGCGACATTAAAAACCGTTCTATTTCCATTCTTTTTATTAATTAATATAAATGAAAATGAAGTATCTTTATCATAAACAGTTTCAATAAATTCAGTATTAACTCCAACATCTTGAAATTCTTTTTTGATTCTTGCGCCAAAATCATCAGATCCAACAACTGATTGAATTACAGTTTCTACTCCCCATTTACCAAGTAAAAAGGCAGCATTTCCAGCTGGACCACCACCAGCTGAATACTTTTCATTATATCTATACTTTGTATTTTCAATTGGATAATCATCAACTGGAACAGTTACATCCCAACTTGAATGTCCTATACATAATACTTTCATAAAATCATCCTTTCTATTACTATTATTTGTTGATAACTCGGACCACGTCGGTTTGAGATGCCGACGTGGCCTTGTTTAGGTTTCTCACACCGCAATTCTAAATGGTGAAGCTTTAGTCCCATCTCCACTTACATACGAGATATTAGACTTCAGATAAAAGACAGGCCTAACAGAGGAGCCGACATACGCATTGGTGCTGTTTAAGGTGCCGTAGTCATCCAGACGAAACACATAGTCTGAGCCGAACGAACTCGGTACCATTGTCCATTCATATAATCCCATATATAACCAATTATTTTCTTTTATTGCAGATGAATCATAATCATAAATATAAGTTGCCCATGCTTCAGGATATGCCGCATATCCATAATCACTTGCATACATTAATCCTATTTTTGTAGAATTACCATTTGCATTTTCTGGTCCATATGTTGTTGGATTACTTCCATATCCTGCATTATTTCTTTCACCAGTATAAAAACTTTTTGCTGTATTACCAGAAGATGTCGTCCCCCCCAAATGCCATGTTGAATCTTCTATCATAGAATTCCATGAATTACCTAAATAATTTAAATAATTTGTATTTAAATTTATTTTATTTAATTCACTAGTTGTCCAGTTATTTGAACCCCAAGAACTTACACTTGTATCATAATTCCATCTATATGCCGCTAATGTGCTTGTATTCATACTTCCTTTATAATTTGAATTGCCATTATTATAATTTCCATAATAATCTCTTCCATCAGTTCCAAGCATATTACTTGTCGTATAATCAGCTTTTATTAATTTAACATTGTATTCTCCGTCGCCATCTTCATCAAATACACCAATTATACGATATAAATATTCATCTGGGCAAGTTTCTGCATCACTTCCAAAACAGACATAATTATTTGGATTTACTCCACTATAACGGTAACTATTATCGCCGGCTTCTTGACCTGCATTTGTATAACTTCCTACCCCATCATGATAATATAATCCATTTTCTCCATCTGTTGTATATACATCATTAATAATATAATCAGCTAAGGTAGGCTTTACTTCATCTTTTTGTAGCATTACTTCAGTAGTCATACTATTACCAAAATTAGCCGACTGATCAAAACCTAAATTTAAATATGTTATAGTAAATGTCCATTCTTGGACTGTTGCGGAGGTTGATGAATTAGATGTAATTGAATAACTACTTGCAACATTAAATAAACCACTTGCTGTAGTAATATCAAAACCACTAACACCACTAAATGTTCCATATGTAAGCCCTTCGATATTAGTAATTACATTTTCCCCTTGTTTTACTGTTAAAATAATTTCAGGAGTAGAGCCATCAGAATAAATAAAAGAATTATTTGAGATTTTAAAATAAACATAATAGCCATATTCTGCGGTATCACTCGTCGTATTGGCTAAAAGTGACGCACTAGAAGTTGAACTAGAAACTAAATTTTCTCCATTTTCTGGTAATGTTGTTGGTGTTGCATTAATTGAAAGTGGATCTCCTATATTAAATTTTAATTCATCAACATCATCACTATTAAGAGTAATATTCCCTTTTGCTTCATTTATACTAGCACCAAGATAAGCATAAGTAATTCTAACAATTAAAATTATTAATAAGCCTATAATTAATACACCTAAAAAATATAACAATTTATTATTTTTTATTCTATTTATCAATTTCACTTGACTCACCCTACTATTATTTATAGTATAGCATAAAAATAAAAAAAGACATAGTCTTTTTTTAGAAAAATTATTTAACCTCTGTTTTCTTAATTATATATATTTTTTTATTTTTATAAAAAGCATAAAAGATATCTTTGGAAGATAAATTTTTACTACTCAATTCTTCATTTAACCAATCTTCTGTTTTTTTTATGTGTTTAAGTGAACTATTTTGTATACAGCCATCTAAAATTAAAGGCATCGGATAACTACTTTTAATTTTGAATATATTATATTTAAAAACTGATAACTCTCCATTAGGTTCTAAAAAAGCATATTCAACTATGTCTAAATCTTTAATACCTTGTTGTCTTAAACTAATAAGTAAATCATCTAAGGAATATCTTTGTTTTACCATTTCTTTATAATTAATTTTTCCATTACAAATAATTAATGATGGTTTACCATCAAATATAATTCTAAATTTTCGAGACTTAATAGCAACATAAGCAAAACCTATTTCTAAAAAAACTAATAATGCAATTGGAATTATTGTTAAATAAATAGGACTTTCAGTTTCTTCAATAGATATAGCAACTAATTCTGCAATAAGAATCGAAACAATTAAATCTATTACCCCTAATTGCCCTATTTCTCTTTTTCCCATCAAACGATATGCAAATAAAACAAAAAAGTAAAAAAATAAAGTTCTAAATAGAACAGTAAAAAGTTCCATAATATCACCACTTATATTATGATACTATTCATATTATTTTAATCACTACATACTATTAATTAGGTGATTATTTTGAAATTATTACTAAAATCATTAGGTTATTATAGTATTTTTATTATTTTATTAGTATTCATTTGTAGTTTATTAAATCTAATCGGAGTAAATTCAACAATAACAAATCTAATATTATTTATATTTAATATATCAGCATTTTTTATATTAAGCTATAAAAATGGTAAAAAAGCAACTAATAAAGGTTACATTGCTGGGCTTAAAACTTCTTTCTTACTACTTTTAGTATTAATTATTATAAATTTATTTACTGCCAAGAACTTCTTTAACATAGCGACTATCATTTATTATATTATTTTAATATTAGTTGGTGTAGCTGGAGGTATGCTTGGAATAAATAAAAAAGAAGATACTAATTAACTTCAACAAAAGTCCATTCAGTATCTTTTTTTACATAAGATAATTCATTATAATATTCTTTAGTAACTGGATTTACTTGTTTTTCTAAATAATTTAATGAATAAAGTTCTTTTAATGTAATGTTATCTTCATTACATTTTTTTTCATTAAAACATTTTTTAGCTTGTTCAATAATATATTTATTTTCTACTAATAATAGTTTTTCATTATGTTTTGTTATAACTTTATAAGTAGTTATAGATGTAAGTAATGTTAAAATAATAATCAAAGTTATAGTAACAAATAATTTATTCATAATTATCCCCATAATAATTTTTTATAAATTCATTTCTAAATTCTTCCATTGTTCCGTTTTTTATATTATTTCTAATTTCTTTCATTAAACTATGTAAAAAATAAATATTATGAATAGATAAAAGCCTAGCCCCAAAGGTTTCATTAGCAACAATTAAATGTCTAATATAAGCTTTTGTATAGTTTTTACAAGTATAGCAATCACAATCATCAACTGATGTAAAATCTTCTTTATATTTATTATTTTTAATATTAATCTTTCCATGTTTAGTATAAGCATGGCCGTGTCTTGCTAGTCTTGTTGGAGATACACAATCAAATATATCTACACCTCGCATTACATTTTCAATTAAATCTATTGGATCTCCAACTCCCATTAAATAACGAAGTTTATCCTCTGGCAAATATTTAGTTGAATATTCAACCATTTTATACATTGTAGGTTTATCTTCCCCAACAGATGTTCCTCCAATAGAATAACCATCAAAATCCATTTTAACAAGTTCTTCACAACAATGTTTTCGTAAATCCGGATATTCTCCCCCTTGAACTATACCAAATAATAATTGATCATTGTCAACCTTTACATCTTTTCCTCTTTTTGCCCATCTCAGTGTCCGTTCAACACTTTCTTGCATATATTCATGAGTGCTTGGCCACTTAACACATTCATCAAAACTCATCATTATATCACTACCAAGCTTAGTTTGTATTTCAATAGATTTTTCTGGTGTAAGAAATAAATTATCACCATTTAAGTGATTTTTAAATTTAACCCCTTCTTCACTTATATCTTTTGGTTTTGCTAAGGAAAAAACTTGAAATCCTCCAGAATCTGTTAATATTGGTCCATCATAATTCATAAATTTATGTAATCCACCAGCATGAGCAACTATATCTTCTCCTGGTCTTAGCCATAAATGATAAGTATTAGCTAAGACTATACCAGAACCAATATTTACTAATTCTTCCGGTGATAATGTTTTTACAGTTGCATTTGTCCCAACTGGCATAAACATTGGAGTTTCATAAGTTTTACCATTATAGGTAATAACCCCTAATCTAGCCATAGTTTTATTATCTTTATATTTTAATTCATATTTTAACTTCATAACAATCACAAAATAATTATACATTATTTTATAGACAAAAACAATTTTTTATGTTATCAATTAAATGAGGTAAACATATGAACTACATTTTTATTATTTCTTATTCTATTGCACTAATTTTAATATATAAAATAATATTATTTAAAAATAAATTAAAAAATATGCAAAAAATTGAAGCTATTTGCACCGATAAAACAATAAGAACAACATATCAAAAAAGCATTAGATTATATTTTTATACTTATAAATATAAAAACGAAGTTTATAATATAAGTGATAAAACCAAATACAAAATATTAGGCTTTGATCCCCAAATAAAAGAAAAATTTTGTATATATATTGATACACAAAATCCCAATAAATGCACAACTCCATTAGAAATATTTAAAATAAACCTATATATTATTTTATCTATTGCATTAATTATAATTCCAATTTTAATTTACTATATTTAATTTATTGATTAAATAATTATATTTATTAGCATGTATTAATTCATCAGTCATTATTGACATTAACAATGTATAATTTTCTCCACTAGGCATCGTTCCTAATATTTTCCTATATTTAGCAACTGCATTTAACTCTCCAAAAAAAGCTTTTTCAATTCCTTCTTTATAATTTAATGATTTATTATATGATTTTACTAATTCATCAAATGGTATTTTTTTACCAGTAAATTGAAAATATAAATCTCTTAATATTTTATTATGTTCTCTTTCGTCATTTCTAATACCTTTTATTATTTCTTTTTCTATTTCAGAAGGAGCATTATTAATTAACTCATTATAAAAAAGTTCATCTTCTAATTCATCTTTTATATGATATAAATAGCCTGTTTTAATTTCCATATGCATCATCTCCGTAAAAATCATATCATAAAGTAAAAGAAAACTCCATCTTATGATGAAGTTATTCTACATTTTCAACCAGGATCATTTATTAGTCGCACCACCTGGAAGCGAAAAACATTGTCGCCTGGAATCACTTATTATTCGCACCATCCAGAAGCGAAAAACATTTTCACACTTTTCAGTGCAGTTTAAATATACTATATTTTCATGAATATGTCAATCCAATATATATTAATATTATATTCAAAAATTATAAATTTATTAATATTAATTATTTCTTTTTCTTTTTATTGCAGCTTGTGCCACACAACACTTAGGAATACTATAAAGAACGATATACCGTTCTATTTTGACTAAAATAACTTATTTTTT
>CALVXN010000036.1 GCA_944371315.1 uncultured Bacilli bacterium
ATATAAATTTTTAACATTTTATTCCTATTATTTATTTTTAAAATCTTGATACCAAGAATTTAATTTATCCTTTGCACTATTAAATAAACTACTTCCAACATCCCCTATAAAAGAAACTGCATTTTTTGTATAATAAACCAACTCATCTTTAGATTTAATTATTGCATTATAATCTTCTTCTCCAAGTTTTTCTTTAAGAAAACTACTAAAATTATTTGCCCCTTTTTTAATAAGTTCACTTGCTTTATTAAAAGCATTACTAGCCTTTTCACTAATGGTTTCCTTATATCCTGGGATCTTTTCTTCAATGGCTTCATCTATTTTTTGAGCAATCTTTAATACTTCTTGCTTTCCTTTATCTGTTAATTCATCAAAAGTTACTCCATTTATCTTTCCATCATAAAATATAAAATCAACTATATTTATAAATGTAGCTTTTGCACTATCTGAAAAACTTTTATCATTACTAGATGAATTATTTATTTCATTTAATGAACTATTTAATGTATGAATTACAGCTTTATCATTATTGGATAATCCTAACTCATCATTAACATTTTTACTTTGACTATTTTCATTATTTTGAGGACTACTAATTACTTTATTATCACTTTGTTTTTTTTCAATAACATTGTAACTTTCATTTATTTGATTAGTGCTTTCTTTTATATATTTATTTTCATTAACTTCTACACTATAAAAGTTTTCATTATTAAGTATAGAATTTTTTAAATCATCATCAATATCTACATTATTTTTACTTCTTACATCAGTAACATTTATTGATGTCTCACTTTTTTTAAAAACTTTATCTTCATTTTTAACTAACAATAATATAAATCCAGTAGTCATTATTAATAAACCACTTATAATAATAATTTTTTTATTTTTAGAATCCCTCATATAAAACTCCTTTTAATCATATTAAAAACTATTACTAATATAGTATATCATATTGTTTAAAAAAAGTCTTTATTTCATACTCCCATAGTTGTAGTTTCAGGAAGTGTGGATCCACCATCAATAACAATTCCTTGACCAGTTATATAACTTGCTTCATCACTTGCAAGAAATGCCGCTAACTCACCAATTTCTTTGGGATTAGCTAAACGTTTTAATGGTATAGCATCAGCAATACCTTCAATAACACTATTTGGATTATCAGGATTACTATCTACTGCCATTGAATCAACCAAAGGAGTATGCACATATCCAGGCATTATCGCATTAACTCGTATATTTTTAGGAGCTAATTCTGCTGCAAGACTTTTAGTAAATCCTAAAACAGCAGCTTTACTTGTAGCATAAGCAACTTCTCCTGGATCAGCTACCATTGGACCTGTAACACTAGATAAATTAACAATAGCACTACCACTATTTAAATATTTTAATCCTTCTTTTGTAACATTCCATGTGCCTTTTATATTAATATCAAAATGAAAATCTCTTAATTCATCACTCATATTTAAAAAAGAATCCAATTTACAAATACCTGCATTATTAACAATAATATCTAATTTTTTAAATTTATTTATGCCTTCTTCTATTGCATTTTTTATAGCATCTTTATTTCTAATATCAACATTTATTGCTAAAACATTATCATTATTTAAATCTTTAACAGATTCATCTAAATCTAGCACAATAACCTTAGCTCCATACTTTAAAAATACATCAACTATACCACGACCTATTCCTTTATATCCCCCAGTAATTAACGCAACTTTATTTTCTAATTTCATTTTATTCCTTCTTTCTAAATTAATTATATTAAAAAAAAATTGTTATTTAAAGAAATATACATTAAATTTACACTAATGTTTTTTCTTTTTAAATAACAATATAAAAACAAGTAATATTACAAAAAAACAACAACCAATAATTAATGGAGCTACATAACTAGGTAATTCCTCTTTTACTTCTAATGGTTCTAACAAATAGTCATAATTAACAACTGTATCTGTCTCTTCTTTATAAACTAATAAAGTATATGTATTAATTTCATTATCCTTAATAACCTGCAAATACACCTCATTATTTCCGGGAGCTAAAGATTCATTATCAATTATATTTACTATATAGTCACTATCTACATCATACTCTATAACTAACTTATCTTCATTTTCATCAATATTAACCGAATATATATTATTATAAATATCAAATTCCGGAGATAAAACCCCATTAATTATTTTTAAATCATTTAACACAATATTCAACTCCTATAAATAGGATAACCAAATATTATTAAATTATTTTTATTAAAATCTCATTCATTATATAAATTTTTTGAGGATTTATAAATATATATCCTTTTTTCTTTATTAAATCTTTACTTTTTAATAATGGTTTTAAATTATATACTTCTTCAATGTCTTTACTATATTTATTCTTAAATTCTAAAATATTAATACCTTTAAGTTTTCTTAAACCTAACATTATTTCATAATCCATTTTTTCTTTTAAACCTAATATTTCTTTTTCTAATACATAATTACCTAATAAATATTCTTTTAAATTTTTAGTATTTTGATACCTTATATCATCGATATAACCGGAAGCACCTAAGCCAAAGCCATAATATTCTTCATTATTCCAATATACTAGATTATGTTTTGACTCATAACCAGGTATTGAAAAATTACTAATTTCATAATGATTAGCACTATTTAATTTTTTAGAAATTAATTTAAACATTTCATAATCTAATTCCTCCTCAATATAACTAACATTTTTAGAAGAAAGCTTAGTATGATCTTCTAATATTAAACTATAAGTGCTTATATGAGTAGGATTCAATTTTAAAAATAAATCTAAATCTTTTTTCAAATCTTTTAAAGTTTCACCAGGTATAGCATACATTAAATCCAAATTAATATTATTAAAACCATATTGATGACATAAATCTACTTTTTTTAATGCGTCTTTAAAATCAGCATTTCTTTCCATAAATGCAAGATTTTTTTTATTAAAGGATTGTATACCAATACTAAGTCTATTAACTTTATTGTTTTTTAAAATTTCTAGCAAGCCTTCATTGATATCAGATAAATTGCATTCAAAAGTAAATTCTTCTAAATCATTTGTATTAAAAACACTAATAATTTTAAATAATCTTTTTAACTCATCAATACTTAAAGCACTCGGAGTTCCTCCCCCAATATAAATAGTTTTAATAGGATCATCCATGTATCTATCTTTAATTTCGTTATTTAATCCTGTTAAGTAAGCTCCAACCCATTTTTCATTATAAATAAATTTACAAAAATCACAATAAGAACAAATATTTTTACAAAAAGGAATATGTATATAAACAGATTTAATCATAATCTTTGCCACTCGTTCTTTGATGATTTTCTATAAAAATCCATCAAAAATTCAAATTTCGTTTGTAAATCAGGATAATTAGGTAATATTTCTTTTAATCTTCTACTATATACTTTTTTATTTATATGAAAAGTATTAAGTAAACTTTGCATTGTTAATGAATATTTTATTTGATATTTAACCATTGCTAATATTTCTTCATCACTAATACGTTCACCAAATTCGTGATTTCGTTTAAACTTTACTATCTCTTTATCATATAGCTCTTCTAAAATACTTTTAGCAAGTTTTTCGTTACCGTATTTTATTGCTCTTTGTAATCTATTTAAATATGTTAAAAATCTTTCTTTTGCAACACCAGGCAATTCACCATAAAAATCAAATTCTTTTTTAACATTTTCTCCAATGTTACCATTACCATAAACGAATTCCTCATATATTATTTTTTTATCAATACCCAAAAGATCTTCCAAATCATCTACACTTAATCGGAACTCTAATATAGCCATTGTAATAAATCTTTTCCTAACTTCTTCAGTTGGAAACATTTTTTCTAATTTTTCTGCAAGTTCTGTCACAATTTACACTCCTATTTTTTACTGCATTCCCTATGAAACGCACTTTGTCTATTAACTAAAAGTTCATATTTTCTTTCCAATTCTGGATAATTAACTAATATTTTTTGCAATCGTTTTGCATAACTATTTCGATTAATCCCTAATATCTCACCTAATTTAGTAGTAGATAATGAATATTTTATTTGATATTTAACTATCGCTAATATTTCTTCATCAGCTATTGGATCCCCTGGTTTGTGTGTTTGCTTAAATTTTACTATTTCTTTATCATATAATTCTTCTAAGATACTTTTTGCAAGCTTTTCATTACCATATCTTATTGCCCTTTGTAATCTATTTAAATATGCTAAAAATCTTTCTTTTGCAACACCAGGTAATTCATGATTAAATTCAAAATTGTGCCAAACAATAGGCGAAACATTTCCATTATAACTAGCAAATTCATCATACAAATTTTTTTTATCAATACCTAAAAGACTTTCTAAATCATCTACACTTAATTGAAATTCTAATATTGCCATTGTAATAAATCTTTTTCTAACTTCCTCAGTTGGAAATAACTTTTCTAATTCTTTTGCAATTTCTGTCATTTTATTCACCACCTAAAACAGCTAAAAATGCTTCTTGAGGAACTTCAACAGCTCCTACCATTTTCATCCGTTTTTTTCCTTCCTTTTGTTTTTCCAATAATTTTCTTTTACGTGAAACATCTCCACCATAACATTTAGCTAATACATTTTTTCGCATAGCACTAACATTTTCCCGAGCAATTACCTTTGAGCCTATACTTGCTTGTATAGGTATTTGAAACATTTGTCTAGGAATTAACTCTCTTAACTTTGTAACAATTGCTCTGCCTTTAGAATAAGCAAAATCTTTATGAACAATTACACTTAAAGCATCTACAACTTCACCATTTAATAAAATATCCATTTTAACTAAATTACTAGGTTTATATCCACAAAGTTCATAGTCAAAAGATGCATATCCCTTTGTTGTGCTTTTTAATTTATCATAAAAATCATAAACAATTTCAGACAACGGTATTTCATAATGCACATTTATTCTTGTAGCATCAATATAATCAATAGATTTATAAATGCCTCTTTTATTTTGACAAAGTTCCATAATTGCACCAACATATTCTGATGGAGCAATAATATTAGTAAAAATATATGGTTCTTCAATTGTAGCAATTTTTACTTTATCAGGCATTTTATTTGGAGAATCAACCTCAATTAAACTTCCATCAGTTAAAGTAACTTTATATATTACACTAGGACTTGTAGCAATAATACCGATGTTAAATTCTCTTTCTATACGAGTAATAATTACATCCATATGTAAAAGACCTAAAAAGCCAATTCTAAAACCAAAACCTAACGCTTCACTAGTTTCAGGTTCAAACCTCAATGCGGCATCATTTAACTTAAGTTTATTTAAAGCATCTTTTAATTCTTCATATTTATTAGATTCCGTTGGAAAAATTCCAGAAAAAACCATAGGTTTCATTTCTTTATAACCTTCTAAAGGCAAATCAGCTTCATTACCAATAACAGTTACAGTATCACCAACAGAAACAGAACTAATATCTTTAATAGAAGCAGCAATATAGCCAACTTCACCACTGCAAAGTTCTTTATATTTAACTTCATTTGGAGTATAAACACCTAATTCAACTACTTCAAAAACACTATTAGTTGCCATCATTTTAATTTTATCTCCAACTTTAATTTTACCATCAACAATTTTTACTAATAAAATAACCCCTCGATAAGAATCAAAATGCGAATCAAATATTAATGCTCTAGTTTTTTTATCTTCATTAATAATCGGAGGCTTAATTCTTTCTATTACAGCATCTAAAATAGATGATACACCTTCTCCAGTTTTAGCACTACATAAAATAATTTCATCTTCTTTAAAGCCCAAAACATCCATTAATTCTTTTTTAACTTTAGGAATGTTGGCATTAGGTAAATCAATTTTATTAATAACAGGAATGATAACTAAATCATTTTCCATTGCTAAATATAAATTTGCTAACGTTTGTGCTTCAATACCTTGTGCAGCATCAACAACTAAAACTGCTCCTTCACAAGCAGCTAAGCTTCTACTAACTTCATATGAAAAATCAACATGACCAGGTGTGTCAATTAGATTAATAATATAACCATTATAATCAAGTTTTACAGCATTTAATTTAATAGTAATGCCTCTTTCTCTTTCCAAATCCATACTATCTAAAAGTTGATCTTTCATTTCTCTTTTAGAAACTGCCCCAGTTATCTCTAATAATCTATCAGCTAACGTGCTTTTACCATGATCGATATGGGCAATAATGGAAAAATTTCTAATTTTTGCATCCCTCATAAGCAACACCTGGTAATATTATACAACAAACTATTAAAAAAACAAAACTTTTAGTGCATCCCAAATTCCACCAAAACCATTAGTTAAAAAAGTTTGAACAGATTCCGTAATTTTATCTCCTAAATCAGTCATTTTATTAGAATAATCCTTATTTTCTTCTTTTATGTAAGTATTTATATCCACTTCTTTTCCTTCTAAAACATCTTGTTCAAAATCCTTTATTGCATCATTTGTTAAAGCTACTTTATCGCTTACTTGAGCTTCATAATAACCACTAATTGAAGCTATATATAAACCTAAAAATATTAAAAATGAAATAAATAACAATCTTAAAAACCAGTTTTTCTTTTTCATTTGTTTTCCTCAAAATATTCATACAATACATCTGCAAACAATTTTAAAATATTGTTTACTTCTTCAACATAATTATATTGTCCTCCAACCTCAATAAGTATCGTATTAGGACTAAAATCTTGATTATAAATTCCATTGACCCCTTTTCCTTCTTTTTGCAAAACACCTCTACTAAGTGAAGGAGAAATAGCTTTTATTTTTTCATTTAAAGCATTTGCTAATTCTAAATTTTTTTCATAACCTTCATGTTCTTTACCTACTACAAACATAATTTTAGCATATTTTTTACCATCTAACTCTACAGTAGTTGCCTCATAACTAGCAGCATCACGATGTAAATCTATAAAAAAGCCTAATGACGGGTTATCAGCAACAGCTTGTTCAAGTAAAATTCTACTAGCTTTATAACTACTTGCATATTTCCAACCATTAGTATTTAAAACATCAACAATACTATTTTCTTCAACAACTACAGAAATACCCAAATCTTCTAAATATTCTTTTAAAATATGACTCGCCAAATAAACTGTATTATTAATATTAAATTCTTCGGATAAATTACTGCGATAATTTTCAGATTGATGACTATTAAATATATATACATATGGCTCATTGTTAGTATCTTTTTCTTCCTCATTAATTGTAGTATTAACTGGTAAATCCAAATGAATATCATTTAAGCCAGAGTTAAAATTTTTAATACCAAATGAATATTTAAGCAAAAACTCCATACTTGATAAATTAGAAATATCTTTTAAATCATAATTTCCAAAACTATCATTAACTAAATAAGATAAATAAGTGTTATTATCAACATTTATTTTAATATTATCATAAAAAATTTTAAACATTAAAACAAATGCACTAATTAAAATTAGTCCACATAAAATCCCTTTAAAAAGTAATTTAGAAAATTTTCTTCTAGATTTAAATTTTGCTTTCATATTTATCACAAAAATATAATATTATATTTATAATAAATAATATGTCGAAAGAAGAAATTAAATTATTAAAAATTTATTTAATAGAATTAAGAAAATATTAAAACATATATAATAAATATAACCTAACAATAAAAAGGCTTATATATTCTCAACTTAAACACTTTTAGAAGAGCAAAACCTCCCAATCCCTTTGTTTATGAGGGTTTGAGAGGTTTTTAAATTT
>CALVXN010000037.1 GCA_944371315.1 uncultured Bacilli bacterium
TAAAAACCTCTCAAACCCTCATAAACAAAGGGATTGGGAGGTTTTGCTCTTCTAAAAGTGTTTAAGTTGAGATTATATCACAAAAAAATTATATATAAAATAATTTTATTAAAATTTATTATTAAATAATTTTTTATTGTTTATATTAATAATATAATTGAATAAATTAACTATTAATATAATTTATTTTATGCTTTCTTACAAACTAATCCAAATAATTAGGAAATTTATCGCAAAATCACTTAAATTCAAAATTATTTAAAAAAAAATATAAATGGACAAGCGTTTATACAAATTTACAAAAATTGAATATTATAAAAATGAAAGGAGGTAATACAAATAAATAATAATAATAATAATTTATTTATTGATAATAATCAAGAAAACTGCAATGATTGTTTATATCAAGTTATAAAATGCTTAGTTAATGAATGTTCAGGCCCGACTGGACCTACTGGACCGACTGGAGCTACCGGACCTACTGGACCGACTGGGGCTACGGGACCTACTGGAGCTACTGGGCCTACAGGACCAGGAAGCTTATTAGATAGTTACGCAATGGTTCATGACGAAACAAACTCTTTAGTTCCAGCAAATAATCCTATTTTATTACAAACTACAAATTTATCAAAAAAAATAACATATAACTCAAATACTGGAGATTTTTATATACCTGAAGATGGCATTTATACAATACATTGGTGGGTAAATGCTCGTAGAAAAAATTACAATAGCGTTACTAGAATCACTGATGATAACTGTGAACCTAAGACTTTAGGAATAGAATTTCATCAATTTTGGCCTACAGATATTTTAATAGCTCATTCATCTACACATAATAAATTAACTTGTTGCGACACCGGAACAATAAACGGAAATGCAATTTTTGAAGCTAAAGCAGGCACAAGTTATAGACTAATAAATACTTCTAATACAGATTTTGAATTAGTTCCTAATGATTTATATTCAGCCTGTGTATCTATTTCAAAAATTGTTTAAATAATATACTTACTTTAAATCTTGAATTAAAAAATTCAAGATTTTTTTAAAAATCATTAAAATTAACATTATAAATAAAATAATCATTATATTGCTTTGATAAATAAGATATAATCTTATCATTATTAATTTTTGATTTAGAAAAATAATTGTTGTTTTTAAAAATCACAAAGATATTTTTTCTAAAAAATACTATAATACAATGAGGTCTTTCCTTTTTAATAAAATGAATATTATCACATATTACTAAATTATTATGAACAACTTCATAATTTAAACATAATATTTTTGCTACAATATTTTCTAAATATATTATTCCGTCAGAAGATAATAAATATCTTTTAAAAGATTTTTCACTTAATTTAAACATACAAACATCCTTTCAAATAATATAATTACCTCGAAATAAAAGTATTCCTTCAAAAAAAGAATGTAGTTAGAATCTACATTCTTATAAAATTATATATTTAATAATTTGAACTCTGCATTATTATCAAATTATTTTTTATTCTTGAATTATTAGGATTTATTTCTAAAGCTTTTTTAGCATGACATATTGCACTTTCTTTATCATGTTTATTAAAGTAAGCTAAAGATAATAAATCATCTAGAGTTTCATCAAAGCTAAAAACTTCATTAATATATGTTTTATAGTTTATTGGAATCTCTAAAGCCTTTAATCCATATTTAATTACATTATCCCAATCGTTTTTTTTATAATAAAGAATTGCCATTTCTACAAGTGGGTCCCGTAAATGTGGAGCCTCATCAATTGCTTTTAATAGCCATTTTTGAGATTCTTCAAAATTTCCTAAATTATCATAGCATCTAGCAATAAATCTCATAGAAGCACATCTTTCATCTTTCCACACTGCGCTATTAAGCTGTAAATGTTTTTTCAACATATCAATAGATTTATCCCACATTTTATAATACATATATTCTCTTCCAAGATAATGAACATTTCTATCATTTTCTGGATTTTCTTTTACAGATAGTTCAAGCAATGGCAAGTAAGAAGATCTAGATTTTTCTTTATCAGGATAATGATTTATAATAATATTATCTGATTGGGCATATATTTCATTTTCACCACTATATTTTAATATTTCATGAACAGGATTTATCCAAGTATAACCTTTATAAGCATGAATTTTATCTTGATAAAAACTAACTTTTGGTTTATCAAATTCATCTAAACTCCAATTATATATATATCTTAATCTAGTTGTATCCTTATTCCAAACTTTTTCTAATTCATTTCTCCATCCAGGTAATAAGACCTCATCAATATCCATACAAATACAAACATCTGTGTCATTAGGAATTAATTTTAAAGATTCATTTCTTGCAATATCAAATCTAAAATTATCAAACTTTTTTACATCCCATATAGCATCAGATTTCTTTAATTTGTCAACAGTATCATCAGCAGATCCAGTGTCAAGAACACAAATATAATCAGCATCTTTAATAGAATTTAACCATCTTTCTATAAATTTGCTTTCATTTTTACAAATTGTATAAACACATACTTTTAATTTATTCATTTAAACCTTTTATGGACCTGTTGGACCCGTTGGACCCGTTGGACCTGTAGCTCCCTCTGGACCTGTTGGGCCTGTGGCTCCTTCTGGACCTGTAGCTCCTTCTGGACCTGTTGGACCTGTAGCTCCCTCTGGACCTGTTGGACCTGTGGCTCCTTCTGGGCCTGTTGGACCTGTGGCTCCTTCTGGACCTGTTGGGCCTGTGGCTCCTTCTGGACCTGTTGGACCTGTAGCTCCTTCTGGACCTGTTGGACCTGTAGCTCCTTCTGGACCTGTTGGGCCTGTGGCTCCCTCTGGACCGGTTGGACCTGTGACTCCTTCTGGACCTGTTGGTCCTGTGGCTCCTTCTGGACCTGTCGCTCCAGCAAGGCCTGTGGCTCCCGTTGGACCTGTTGCCCCTGTGGCTCCTGTTGGCCCGAATGGAACAACAAAGTTTAAGAAATAATTTGGAGACGCTCCTGTTATTGTAGCCGCAGCAGTCGGACCTGAAGAAACGGTGCCAATACTTAAATTAATTGACGGTCCTGTTGAACCAGCTGGGCCTGTTGGGCCTGTTGGACCTGTAGCTCCTGTTGGTCCCGTTGCTCCTATTGGACCTGTTGTTCCTGTTGGACCTGTGGCTCCTGTTGGGCCTGTGGCTCCAGTTGTTCCTGTTGCCCCTGTGGCTCCTGTTGGGCCTGTGGCTCCAGTTATTCCTGCTAAACCTGTTGGGCCTGTTGGACCTGTTGGACCCGTTGGGCCTGTTGGGCCTGTTGAACCGGTTGCACCAGCTGGAATAGAAAATCTTAGAACTGCATTTTCTAAAGTTCCAACATTAGTAACTTCTGCTTGTGTTCCTGGAGCAGTTGTTACAGTTACACCAGTTGTTACAGTAGCAGGTCCTTGTGGACCTGTTGGGCCTGTTGGACCATAACAACAACATGGTTGCTCAAGACCAGAACATTTAACTTTTTTTACAGCCTTATCATAATTATTCAACAATATACCTCCTTTCTATATAAGATATGCAAATAAACAATTATTAGAAATAATAAATGAACTAATTGATATAATATTATTAATATAATATAATCATAATACGAAAGAGGAAAATATGAAAAAAGAAATTTATACTATGTATAAACATTACTGTAATCTATACAAATTAAGTGAATATAAAAGTAAAAACTTATGGAAAATAATTCGCCCTATCTGCTATCACAAAGAGTTTTTAAAAAGATTTAAAAGTCCATATTGGCATCATGATAATAAAACTATTTCAGAGCATATAATATGTGATACAATAGTAACATATAAAATAGTTGATAAATTACAAAAGAAAAAAAGATTAGCAAAAATTATAAATATTAAAAATGCAGTATTAATATCGATGTTTCACGATTTATATCAAGAACCATGGCAAAATAATTTTGCATTAAATTACAAAAAATTAATAAATAAACATGCATTTACCCACCCTATTGAAGCTGCAATTAACGCTATAACATGGTTTCCCCAATATTTTGAAAATAAAAACGATGCATTTATTATTATTGATGGTATAGTTCACCATATGTTCCCATTACCAGTAAGAGCAGTTAATAATAATGACATGCAACTAAACAATAATGATAAATATAATAATATATCAAACGAATATATAAAAATGTTACAATTATCAACAAAGACTGGAAGATTTAATAATTTATCTTTAAGAAAATCATTATTTTTAGAAGGAAGAATTATGTCTAAAGCAGATAAGATTGTAGCAATAAGAAAAGATTTAAAAAGCATAGATGGATATATAGCATTTTTAACAGGAAAAAACAAGAAATTAATAAACAAAAAAGTAGATTAATTTTTACAATAATCTACTTAATATTAAAATACATAAAAATTATATTTTACTAACTTGATAAACTTCAACATCAACATTAGTTTCTTGACCAAATAAATCTATTATAATATTTAATCTATTATTTTCTAAATCAATACTATCTACTTTTCCACTCATTCCATTGAAAGGCCCATCAATTATATTTACACTGTCTCCAACTTTTAAATCATCTTCTATATTAACACGACTCATACCCATATTAGCAAGAATTCTATCTATTTCTTGTGGTAACAAAGGTGTAGGTTTAGCTCCTTTACCACTAGAGCCAATAAATCCAGTAACTCCTGGAGTATTTCTAACTATATACCAAGCTTCATCAGTCATAATCATTTCAACTAAAACATAACCTGGAAACATTTTTTTAACTTTTTCTTTTTTTACTCCATCTTTTACTTCAACTTCGGTTGTTTCAGGAATAATTACTCTAAAAATATAATCTTGCATTCCCATAGATTCAGTTCTAGCCTCTAATTTTTCCTTAACCTTACTTTCATGACCTGAATAAGTATTTACTACATACCATTGTTTATCCATTATACAAACCATCCTTTAACTATAGACATAATCAAATCTAAAAACATAAATATTCCACAAAGAATTACACAAAAAACAATAGTAGAAACTGTATACTTTAATACTTCTTTGAAAGTTGGCCATTTTACCATTTTCATTTCTTTTTTTACTAATTTGAAATAGCCATCTTTTTCTACTTTTTTTCTTTCTTTCTTTTTATTTACCTTTTTTACTTCTTTATTAGAAACAGTTTTTTCATTTTTTGCCACTAACAAAAACCTCCATTAAAAAAACACTTTCGTGCTTGAAAATAATATATCATATAAGGTAATAGTTTTCAAGCATTTTTAGTTGAATTTATTTTCATATATTAACAATTTTATTTTTCTTCTAATTCTTTGAATTGCATTATCAATTTGTTTATTAGTTTTTTTTAATAAAACAGCAATTTGAACATAATTATATCCATCTAATAAATAAGTATAAACTTTTTCTTCAAAAGCAGATAAATGCTTTCTAACCAAATTATTGAAAATTTTACTATTTTCACAATTTTCTATAAAACAATAAGGATCATATTTAATATTATTAACAGAATTAAGTAACTTATTGTCTTTTAATTCAAACAAGTAATCATAAGAAACAGAATTAATATTAATTGTATTTTTGTATGTTTGCATTTTATTAATATATTTAATAATTTGTCTTTTAATAATTAATGAAGAAAATGTTGAAAATAACGAATCTTTTGAACAATCATATTTATAAATTGCTTCTATTAAAGAAAAATAACATAAATTATATAGTTCTTTTAAATCAGCTTTAATATTAGATAGCTTGAAATTATATTTAAACATTAATACATCAATTAAGTATTTATATTTTTTTAATATATATTCTAATGCATCATCATTTTGTTCTTGAGCCATATAAATAATTTCATTATCACATATATCAATCATTGTTATTCCTCATTTTATATATTAAAATACCTGCTGCAACAGAAGCATTTAAACTTTCAACATTTTTATTTAATGGTATTCTAACTAAAAAATCACAATTATTCTTAATTATAGGACTTATTCCTTTACCTTCATTACCTATTATTAAAACCCTTTTCCTGCTATAATCAACTTTTTCAAAATCCTCTCCACTCATATCAGCAGAATATATAAAATATCCCATTTTTTTCAATTTATTAATAGCATCAACCAAATTATTAACCATTATAATTTTAACATAATTTATAGTTCCAACACTTGTTTTAATTACAGTATCAGTAACCTTAACACTTCTATCTTTTGGAATAATTATAGAACTAATTCCAGCTGCTGCACAGGTTCTAATAATAGCACCAAAATTATGAGGATCCTCAATATGATCAAGTATAACTACAAAATCCCCATCTAAGTCATCAAAAGAATAATAATCATAATCAAATATATCTATTATAACACCTTGATGATTCTCCTTAGTTAATTGATTTAAAAAATGATTATCTTTTTTTTCAAATTTAATTTTACTTTTTAAACAAATATCAATTGCTTCATTTCTTGAAGTATAAACTTTTTTTATTTTCTTTTTATCTAATTCTTTTAATACATTTAATCCATAAACTAACATATTATACCCCCGATTGTTTATTTATTAAAATATCTTTTATTCCATCTTCCATATTTATTTTTGTTGGAATAATATATTTTGCATTAATTTTATTTGAAATCAAATTAGTAGTAACTTTCATAGCTCTAGAACCATCAAACCATATAGGATTATCGCTTCTAGCTCTTATAGTATCCAAAGATGTAATTAAAGCATCTTTATCATATAAATCACTCATTTGTTTTGTAATCATAAATCTTTGATTTTCATTTTTATAAAGAGTATTTTCTAATAATTTATAATTAGCATTATTATACCAATATAAATGATCTCCTCCAGCCAATATAAAAAGGTCTGCTTTAAAGTCAATATTTCCTATTAATTTATCTACATAATTATAAACTTCATCAAAACTAACATTAGGAATATTATTTTTTAAACTTGGAAATTTATTAGTAATATCAACAACTCCAAAATCATAATAAAGCTTAGTTATTATTTTTTTATTATTAACTAATATTAATTCAGTTGATCCACCACCACCAATAAATATACATAAGTTTCCTTTATAATCAATATTAGAATAACATCCTAAGGCAGTATAGATCGCTTCCTCTTCTTGTGTAACAACTTCAATTTTTAAGTTATACTTTTCTATTAACTTTTTATTAATATTATTTAATTCAATATCGCTAATGTTTCTAAATATGCTACATCCATATATATTAATATTATCAGTATATTTTAATGTTTCATCTATAACATTATAAAGCGCATTTAAATCATCAACATAAATTTTATTATTTAATTTATAATGTTTTTTAAATTCTATAGTAGTATTATTTTCATAAACTAGCTTATTACCTTCATAAATATGTGTTTTTGTATTATTACTACCAATTTCAATAATTGCAAAAGTTTTTTTATTCATAAATAAATCACATTCCTTTCTTCGGCCTTTCAGTCCTTGAAAGGCACAAATCGAAATTAAAATAAATTAATT
>CALVXN010000038.1 GCA_944371315.1 uncultured Bacilli bacterium
CAAAAAAATCTCTTTAAACCCTTATAAACAAAGGGGTTGAGAGATTTTGTCTTTATAAAACTGTCAAAGTCGGGATTTTAACACAAAACTAGAGATACCGTCAATTAATAATAAATAGAATTTCAAATCTACATATGAATTAATTAAGAATTACTATTTTGCTAATTATTTTAATTGATTTTATTGTATCTTCAAATTCTATATCTTTTGCATATTCATAGTTATTTTGATAACTATTCCATAATAATTTTAATTTCGAATCATTTTCAATTAAGTTTATATACTCATTAACATTTTCTATATAACTTAAAGTTTCTCTATTTTTTGATGTATTAATAATTGCTTTTCTTAAAGTTTCTTTATTAATGTCATTCCATTTTAAATTAACAAACATATATAAATCATAATAATCTTTCATTCTAGTATTATTAATATTTCTACTTATTATTGTTTCAAACTTTTCAGCAATGATTGTTTCATAATTATAAGTCATAATATTAATGATTTCATTATCAAATATGGTATTATATTTAAACTCTACTTCTTTATAAGTGATAACATCTCCAGTAGTTATATCAATCATTAAATTAGTTTTTAATCCATCAAAGTCTGCTTTTAAGTTGACATTATACCCTGAATATAAATCTTCTTCTCTAATATCTTTAATATTTTCTATTTCAAAAGTTATATTGTCTTTTAAATCGATATTTATTATTTCTGTAATTACTTTTGAATGGTACTTTTATTTAGTGGTAATCCTTTAATTGTAGTATCTAAATCCATTGTACTTCTTAAATTAACACCAAAGATAGAAGATAATAATAAACCACCTTTAATAATAAACTTATCTTTATAATTTGAATTAGATATTCTTTTTAATAATGCTTCAAACATAAAATTTTGAATTATATATTTATTAGGAATATTTGTTTGTTTTGCTAGAGTTAAAGCTTTTGCTTTTAAACTATCTTTATTTTTAATCATTTAAGAACCTCAAATGTATCTCTTACTTTATTATAAACATTCATATTTTTAGCATATTCATATAATTTTAAAGTATTTTTCTTTTTACTATAAAAATATTCTCTAATAGCTTTATTATAAATTTCCGAATCAAGTTTCTTTTTATTTTTGATAATATCACAAATAGTTTTATCTAAATCGTAAACTCTAATAACATTGCCTGAATCAAGTTTGTAATTTATTACGCCTAAATTTAATAATTCTTTTTTTGTATAAAATAAATTTACATTATCATTAATTTGAAGTGATCCTTTATATCCACTTTTGACTGTAATATCATATTTAATAGGAATTCTATTAGAAAAGCCATGTAAATAAAGTGCTGTCATATTAGAATAAATAGCATATTTACTTTTGCTTTGTAAAACTACAAATTCATCAACTAATTCATTTTTCTTAATATATATACCTCGACTTACTCTTTCTATTTTATTTTCTTTAATAAGTTTAGTTAAATAAAATCTAGGAATATTATTATCATTAACATCTTTTGTAGTTAGATATCCATTTTTAAATAAATTTAAAATTTTATTTTCATAATTCATATAATTGTTTCCTTTCACACTTAGATTATATCATATTTAAGTGTGAAAGGAAACACATAAAAACTCAGAAATTAATCTGAGTTTTCACTACAATTTAAGCAAATATTACTTCCATTTTTATCTACAATTAATTCACCACAAGTTGGACATATTTCCCCAGTTGGTTTATACCATAAAGCATAATTACATTTAGGATAATTATTACATCCATAAAATATTTTACCCTTTTTAGTTTTTCTTTCAACAATCATTCCTTTATTACATTTAGGACATGGACAAATTTCATTTATTTCTTTTACTTCCTTTTTAATATATTTACATGTTGGATAATTACTACAAGCAACAAACTCACCATATTTACCACTTCTAATAACTAAATTTCCACCACATTCTGGACAAGCTTCACCAGTTGTCTCAGGTGCCTTTTTTTCCATTTCTTTAAAAGCTTTTTCAACTAATGGTTCAAATTCGTCATAAAAATCATGTAATACTTTTATATTATCTTTTTTAGCATCAGCAATTTCATCTAAATCATGTTCCATATTAGCAGTATATTCAACATTTACTATATCACTAAAAAACTCTTGTAATTTATCTGTTGTTTCTTCTCCTATTTCTGTTGGTTCAAATTTTTTATCTTTTAAAACTACATATCCTCTATCTTTAATAGTTCCAACAATCGTTGCATAAGTGCTTGGTCTTCCTATACCTAAGCTTTCAAGTTCTTTAATTAAACTGCTTTCAGTATATCTTGCTGCAGGCTTAGTAAAATGTTGTGTCTTAGTTATTTTATCAGCAGTAATAACACCAGATTTATAATTTTTAAAATCAGGAAGTATTACATCTTCACTATCTTCATATTCTTGATAAACTTTTAAATATCCATCAAAAACTAAAACACTACCATTAGCCTTAAAAGTATAACCATTATTTTCTAAAATGACAGTCGTTGCTAAAACCTTAGCATCTTTCATTAATGATGCAAGTGCTCTTATATATATTAAACGATATAATTTATATTCATCATTAGATAAATATGGTTTAACTTCTTCTGGTGTTCTTAAAATACTTGTTGGTCTAATACCTTCATGAGCATCTTGCATATTTTCATTCTTCTTGCCTTTTTTTACATAACCAACATAATCTTCTCCATATTTATTTTTAATATAATTATAGGTTTCCCCGACAAAAGAATCAGAAATACGAACACTATCAGTTCTCATATAAGTAATTAACCCAACAGTTTCACTGCCTAAATCAACACCTTCATATAATTTTTGAGCAATTTTCATTGTTTTAGAAGGAGCAAAATTAAGTTTAACTGATGCCATTTGTTGTAATGTGCTTGTTTTAAATACTTCTCTAGCACTTTTATTTTTTTCTTTTTCACTTACTGATTCAATATTAAAAGATCTTGTTAATTTGTCTAATATTTCATTAGCAGAAAATTCATCAGGTATTTCAATATTTTTTCCATGATATTTTTCTAATACTGCTTTAAATGAATTAAAATCCGCTTCAATTAACCAATATTCCTTTGGCACAAATGCTCTTATTTCTCTTTCCCTATCAACTATTAATTTTAAAGCAACACTTTGAACTCTACCAGCAGATTTACCCCCAGTTTTTCTTTGCATTAATTTACTTAATCTAAAACCTATAATTCTATCAAGTATTCTTCTAGTTTCTCCACTTTTAACTAGATTAATATTAATTAAACCAGGATTATTTATTGCATCAATTACTACATTTTTAGTTATTTCATTAAATACTACTCTTTTATATTTATTATCAGGTATTTTAAGTTCATCATATATATGCCAAGATATTGTTTCTCCCTCACGATCTGGATCGGTTGCTAAATAAACAATATCTGCATTATTAACTTCTTTTTTTAAATTATTAACGTCTTTATTTTTTCCCTTAATAATTACATAATTAGGTTTAAAATCATTTTCTACATCAACCCCTAAACCAAATTTACCAGTTGTAGCAAGATCCCTAATATGTCCTTTACTAGATACTACTTTATATTCACTACCTAAATATTTTTCAATAGTCTTACACTTTGCAGGTGATTCTACTATAACTAAATTTCTCATTTATCCTCCTAAATTTTCATCATCAGATACATTAGCATAGACATTATGTTCTTCTTCTAATTCTTTTAAACTTTCATCTAGATATTTAAAATAATTATTTTTTATAATATTACTACTCATTTGCATTTTATTAGTTATTATTTGATTAATATTTTTTATTTCATCAATACTCATTCCATCATCAACATAATATTTAACACTACTTGCACCAGCATTGTAATATACTAAATTATTTTTCCAAGAACCATCTGCAAATGTAACAACATTCCAATAATCATCACTTAAAACATCATACCCCATATAAAGTCTAGGATCATAATTTAAGTTAAATAAATTTGCAATAGTAGGAGTCAAATTAATATAAGATGTGTATTTATCAATACTTTGTGGACTAATTTCACTATTATAAATTACAAATGGTGTTTTTTCTCTTTCATAATCATCTAAATCATAATCTAACACATAATTAATAGTAGAATCTTTAAGCCCATATGGATAATGATCCCCAAATAAAGCTATAACTGTATCGTCTAATTCATTAGATTCTTCTAATCTTTCTAAAAGTATTCCTAATGCATTATCAAGAGTTTTTAACTTAGACATATATCTTCTTAAATCCATTGGATAATCAGTATCTTCAGTAATACTTAAATATTTATCTCCTTCAATGCTTGATTGAACATATGGTTGATGACTAGATACGGTTGTTAACCATAACATAAATGGTTCACTAGTATCACTTAATGTAATATCCATAGCAACTTTCATAAAATCTTCATCACTTGCCCAATTTTTATACTCATTATAATAAGGAATACCTAAATCTTGAACACCATAATATTTACCACTACCCATATTTTGATGAATAATACTACGATAATAATATGCCTCAGTATAATCATGCATACTCATAGTTTTATATCCAGCATTATTAAACAAATTAAATATTGAATAAGGATAAGTATTTTTTCTATAAACATTAGCAGTGCAATTATTTTGAATTGAATAAATACCAGTCATTGCACTAAACTCATTATTTCCTGTTGCACAACTATTTCTAGGAGAATAGTTATTAGTAAAGCTAATTCCTTCACTATATAATTTATAAAAATTAGGATATAAATCTTTATTAATAAATATTTCATTAACAGATTCCATCATAATAACTATTAAATTTTTACCTTCAAATAAACCAGTATAGTCATTATAATCACTGATAGTATTATTTATTAAGTAATTATTTATATTATTTAATTTATTACTACTTTCATTACTTATTAATTCATTCCATAAAGTATCATCAAACGTTCTATCAGTATTTATACTTATATTATTATTTTCTTCCCCATTAAATACATAATTATTTGTTGGTTCTACATATAATGATTTAACATCTAAAAAACCAAAACCTATAACACCAAATTCATTTATAACTAAACTTGGAACACTAGGGTATGCAAATAAATCTTCATTACTAACAGTTTGTAATTCATTTTGCATAAATGGAATAGTTAAAGTTTCATTATACATAAAACCTAACAAAAATAATATTATTAAAGTAGAAACTGTTCTAATGCCAGGTTCATATTTAATATGAGATTTTAAAACAAATTTTTTATTTAATTTTATTTCAGTTAATTTATCAATAAATATGTAATAAATAATCAATAAAATAAACGGAATAAATATTAAATAAAATCTAAATAAAAATGATGATAAAAATTCTTTTACATAATCAATAACAGCTCCAAGTTGACTGGTAGTATTAAAAGACATATAAACCCCAATAAAGTTATTAAATCCAAGTTGCAAAAATGCATAAATACTAAAAATAAAGGCAATAATAATATTAAATATCTTAATACTTTTTATATTAGTCCAAGATAAAATAAAACTAATTAATAATGAAACAAAATTTAAACCAATAAAAATTCTAAGTAACGACACATCAAAAACTTTAGACTGACTAATTAGTCTAAAGCTTATTTCTAATAAATTTGTAAATATTAAAATGATTAAATAATTTTTAATTAATTTATTGTTAAGTAACTTTTTCATGTTTCCTCTTTTCAATAATTTCTTTAACAGGTTTATAAGACAACCTATAATTATCTAATATACCATATTTTGAAATATTTTCAAGGTGTTTTTTAGTCGGATACCCTTTATGATTTTTAAAACCATATTCTGGATATTTCTTATCAAGTTCATACATCATATTATCACGTGTAACTTTAGCAATAACACTAGCTGCAGCAATTGAAAGTGATAAAGCATCACCATGAACAATGGCTTTATAATTATCCCTAAAAAGAGGCATAGCATCAGTTAAAATAAAATCTGGAGTAACACTTAAATTATCAATGGCTCTTTCCATGGCTAATCGTGAAGCTTCATATATATTTACTTCATCAATTGTTTTAGCATCAACTACACCAATTCCATAACTAATTGCATCTTTACATAATATTTCATAAAATACATTTCTTTTTTTCTCACTTAATTTTTTAGAATCAGTTAATCCTTCTAAATGATAATTTTTAGGAAGAATTACAGCAGCAGCAACTACTGGCCCAACTAATGGACCTCTACCAACTTCATCAGTTCCACAAATAAAATTATAACCACTTTCATATAATTCTTTTTCATATTTTAATAAATCTGTTTCCACTGGTCAAATGTCACTTCCTTAATTACTCCATTAATAATATCATTATATATTTTAAAACTTACTTTTTCATAATCAATTTCATTATTTTTATATGCTCCAATTTTTAAAGCAATTTCTTTAAATATTTCTTCTATATCGTTATCAATGTTAATTTTATATCTTAAAACTAATTTATTGGGATAATAATTTTTTAAAAAATTAATTAAGTATCCTCCAATATCTGTCATATTTAAAATCTCAGGCTTAATTGTAGCAGTAGCAGCTAAACATAAAGCTTCTTCATTATCAGTTAATTTTGGCCATAGTATTCCTGGAGTATCTAAAAGCAAAAATCCTTGATTAGTTTTTAACCAATTAATTTGTTTGGTAACACCAGGTTTATTACCAACATTAGCCACTTTTTTACCAGCTAATTTATTAATAAGAGTGCTTTTTCCTACATTTGGAATACCTATAACACCCACTTTTATTTCCTTTTCTTTTAAACCTTTTTCTTTTCTTTTTTCTTGTATTGGAGCCATTAATTTTTTAGTTACTGAAAATAATTCTTTATAATCTTTATTATTAGTTAAATCCATTAATAAAACTGTATATCCTAACCTTTTATATTCTTCTATCCATAATTTAGTTACAGAAATATCACATAAATCTTTTTTAGTCATTATTAATATCTTAGGTTTATCTTTAATTAAATCATCAATATCTTTTATTTTGGATGATTTCGGCATTCTGGCATCAACTAATTCATAAATACAATCAATTAAATTTATTTTTTCTTTTAATTCGCGTTTAGTTTTTGCCATGTGCCCTGGATACCAGTTGATACCGATTTTGTAAACCTCCTCATTTTTATTTTGGCTCATACTTGTCACTCCTTCATAAATCTATTATATTATATCATGTTTTCACCCTAAGAAAAAAGTAGATTTAAATCTACTCTATAAATTGTAATTTGAATTTATTTTTGTATTTCATTAGCTACCTTATCTAAACTAGAAAAATCAATAAAATTAACCTTTTTGTTATAAGTTTCTATCATTGCTCTAT
>CALVXN010000039.1 GCA_944371315.1 uncultured Bacilli bacterium
TTTATTATGCCAAACAAATGTATGCATGTCAAGCAAATTTTTCGAAAAAGTATGACTTTCCTATTATATAAAAAAATCACGATTTAATTGTCGTGATTTTAACTTGCAAGAATGTTTAAAGCTAATTCAAATTCCTTCCTATCATCTAAGTTAATTAAGTATTCCTTGCCATTTTCAATTTCGGTTTTTCTTATGCAAAAATTTAATTCATTATTTCTATCTACTAAATAAACGTATTTGGTACCATCATATATTTTTTCATCTACTATGGCATATGTTATGCCATCATCTAAAGTGATTGTTTCTATTGTATCCATTATCTAGATCCTCCTCTTCCTGAATCTCCATTTAATTCATTTAACATGGATGAAATATCTTTTTGCGTAATACTTTCATCAGCATATTTGCTAACAATAGATTTCATTTGAGATAAAAACTCTTCAATTGTTAACCCTTTAGAAGAAATATAATCTTGAAAAGAATCAAAACTACAAGCATATTTTTCAGATTCATCATATTTTTCAGGATTAGCTGTAACAATATCTTTCATATCATCATAAATGCGTTGCATATGAATATCTTTGTTGAATTCATCTAATGCTACATAACAACCATATATTCTAGTGTCTATATCAAATTGTTTATTTTGGTTTAAAACATCTTCTGCAATTTCTTTTGTATCCAAATACCATTCACGATTATTATTAGAATCATATCCACCAGTAAATATCTTATTACCAGTAACGGTATTTCCTAAAACTTGCATTATTTCAGTTGAATTATTAAAATTTTTAACTGTTTTAATTCCACCGATAGTAACTCCTGCTGCTAGTGCAACAGCTAAAATAGTAGAAAGTGCCTTGTATTTAAAATTGCTATTGCATTTAGCCTTTTTTTTATCATATTCTTGCCTAGAAACTCGAGTGCTATTTTGATAAGCATTTTCGGCCATTTGTCTTACACTATCGCTATGTGAATTTACTATATTTGTAAATACATCGTCATCCATATTTGCCATAATCATACCTTCTTCCTATACTAATATTACATAATTTAAGAAAAATTAGCAATAATTTTGGCATAAAATTTACATAAAAAAGATGATGGACTTTTAATATAAAAATACCATTTTCTAATATTGCAATATCAATTTTTGTTTGATATAATTTATTAAGATAGGTTAGGTGACATAAAAGTGGGTTTAAGTGTTATCGATAAATATATAGAAAAAAAGCAAAAAGATATTTTAGATTACGCCAAGATACTAGAATCAATTATAACTTTACAAGATAATAAGATGTGGAATAATAAGAGCGAATTTGCAATAAAATGCCGAGAAATTATCAATTTATATGCAAAAAATTATTATTTTGATAATAATAATCATCGTAATAATCCTATAGAATTTTGTAATGATAATGTAAATTTGATATTAAAAGTAATATTAGAATTCTTTAAAAACAAAAATGAATCAGATTCATTAAAGGATCAAAAAAATGAAGTCTTCTTATTAACTATAATATTATGCACAGCAATATATTTAGATATATCTACTAATGTGATTGATGGAAATGTAACGGATACAAAAAATAAATTTAAATATTTATTACAATATTTTCAAAAAATCCAAATATTAAAAGTGTATGTAAATGACCGAGTAAGAATAAATGACTTGTTTGATTTAATTAGAAAGAATAATAAAGAAGATAGTAAAGCATTTGAATTGTTTGTAGATGGTAATTACAAAAATACATATACCCCATACACTACTACTCCAACATATTATTTAGTAAATTTTGAGTATCGAGTTGATGGATTAGAAGATTTTGATGATAAATTGGTAAATAAAGTAAGAAAAACTTTTTTGCCAAAACTTATAAATATATCATTTAATTTATTAAATATAGATTTATTAAAAGAATTAATAAGCAATAGAGAAATGAAAATATATTTAATAAAGATGAATGATTTATTAAATAAAAAAAACAATCTATTTAAAGTTTTTGACAATGAATTATTAAAAAAATATATAAAAGTTATAATTCCATTTGAAAAAGATTTAGATTATGCTGATGGAATTAAAGAACTTGAAAGACTTAAAATACCAGTAATTTATGAATATACCGGAACTGATCATGTTAAAGATGGAATATTTACTTATGATTTAGAAATTATAACAAATAAAACTTTTTTAACGAATAATGAAGATAATGAAATGTTATGGGAAAAAAATGGAATTAAGTTTGTAATAAAGAATATGGAGGATTAAAGATGAGTGTATACGGAGAATTTTTTACAAAATTTATGGAACCTTTTTTTGAAGGTTTAATGACAATATTAAAAGCTATAGCAAATGGATTAGGCCAAATGTTTAATATAGTAAATTATATTACTGTAATAAACGATTATAAAAGTGATTTAAAAGGTGTAGGCTTAGTAATAATGATTTTAACTATTTTATTACTATTAGCAATTATAGCAATAATAATATTTTTTATTTATCGAGCAATTAAGACATATGTAAAATATAGAAGAAATGTTAAAAAAGAAGATCAATTAGTTGATGAAATAGAAATACTTAATAATGAAGTATTAAAATTAAAAAAACAAAATGCCAAAATAGCTGAATTAACTAATGAAAATGGTGAAATAGAATATGATGAAAATGGAAATATAAAAGGAGAGTTAAAAGAAGGGGAAAGTAGATTCTTTAAATTAAGTAATGTTGATAATAAATTTAAAGAATACACTCCTGAGGAAATACATAATGATTTTACTCTTGAACAATTATGCGAAATATTTAGAAATTATTCTGCATCTAAATTAAAATTATATTATGACATTCATTTGATTCGTTTATTTATAGCATCATTTGCATCAAATAAATTAATAATATTAGAAGGTATATCTGGAACAGGTAAAACTTCCCTTGCTTATGCATTTGGATCATTTGTTGAAAATGAAACAACTGTAGCAAGTGTTCAGCCATCATGGAGAGACTCAACTGAAATATTTGGATATTTTAATGAATTTACCAAAAAATTTAATGAAACTGAAATACTTGAAAAAATGTATGAAGCACAATATACTGATGAAGTTTATATAACTTTATTAGACGAAATGAATATATCTCGTGTTGAATATTATTTTGCTGAAATGCTATCTATCCTAGAACTTCCAAATAAAAAGGACTGGGTAATAGAATTAGTTCCTAATGTATGGCCAGATGATCCTGAAAAATTAGATGAAGGAAAACTTAAAATACCTGAAAATATGTGGTATATCGGAACAATTAATAACGATGACTCTACATTTATGATAACTGATAAAGTTTATGATAGAGCAATGCCAATAGCAATCGATGATAAATGTGAAGAATTTGAAGCACCGGATACAGAAGCATTAAAATTAAGCTATAAATACTTTGATAAACTTTTAAAAGATGCTAGCAAAGAACATCCAGTAACTGATGAAACACTTGAAAAAGTTGCTCAACTTGATAGATATGTAATAGACCATTTCCGTTTAGCATTTGGTAATAGAATAGTAAAACAATTAAGAGAATTTGTTCCAGCATTTGTTGCTTGTGGTGGAGATGAAGTTTTAGGATTAGACTATTTAATAGCACATAAAATATTAAGAAAATTTGAACAATTAAATTTAGCATATATAAAAGATGAAATAGATGGTTTAATTAATTATTTAGAAAAATTATTTGGTAAAGATAAAACTCCAGAATGTAAAGCTTATTTATTAAGACTTAAGAAAACAATTTAGGTGATACAATGGATATAGTTGATTACATTAATGAATTAAATCAAGAAAAGATAACAAAGTTTTTAGAAACCACAAAATCTGATATAATAATAAAAAATCATACTCAAAAGCAAGTAAGTGATACGTCGTGGATAGACATGGTAGAAGAATGTATACCTTATCTTGATAATATTATAAGAAATCCACGAAGATTTATAGTTCAAGAAGAAAATATTGTTCCAATAGAAAAAGCCAAAGTTGTAACTGAAGAATCAATTAGGCATTTGGCACAAAATACAAATTTAATTCAAGAAATTCATGATGATGGAACAGTAATTCCTTTAAAATTATTAAATGTATATCGTGAAGAAACTGTTGATTTATATGAAAATAGATTTATAAAATCATTAGTTGATAATTTATATACATTCGTTCAAAATAAGTTAAGTGAATCAAACCAAAGATCGTTTGCTAAAATTAAAAATATTGTAACATATGAAGCAGAACAAAAAGATAACAAATCAAGTTATAAAATTAATTTAAATATTGAAAGTAATTTTGAAGATGAAGTTGATGCATCAAAAGATGGTCATTCTCTTGAAGAAAGGATTGCACATATAAGGGATGTTATTGGAGCATTTAGGGGAAGCACATTTATAAAAAGTTTAAAGGAAAGCAGTCCAGTAAGAAGTCCAATTCGTAAAACAAATGTAATACTAAAAGAACCTAATTTTATAAAAGCTTTAGAATTATGGGAGTATTTAGAGAAAAACAATATAAAACCAATGACTTCAATAATTGATGAAGATGTAGAAAGTAAGGACAATAATGTAAAAAATAAATTTGATTTTGCTTTTTATATTAATGCAGATGCATTAACACCAAATAAAAAAGAAGAAGAAACTGCATATAATGAAGCTATAATTAGCAAATTAATAAATGACTTTGTATTTACTGGTGAAATTGATGAAAAAGAATTTAAAAAAATAATTACAAAAGAATTTAAAGATGCAAGTAAAAGAAAAGAAAAAATTGAAAATAATATTAAAAAATGTTTTCAAGATTTTATTGATGATTTTGATAAAAAAACCAAAAAAGCATTTGCATTATTGAAATAGTGAGGGATATACATGGCAAAAAAAGAGGAAAAAATAATTGCAAGAACTAATAAAAGAGAAATTATAGATTTAAAAGAGTTTATGCTTTTAGATGCCAAAAAACAAGACGAAAAAATAAAAAAAATATTAAATGATTTATATGAAGATAAAGTTAAAATATCTGAAAGACATATTGAAAAAGTATTAAATATTTGCTTTGATGTTCATGATAATGAAATTTATTTACCTGGTAGATTAAAAGTAGAAAAAAATGGAAGTAAATTAATCTTTAGTTTTTCTAAACACAGTAATGTAGGAATATTTATTCTCTTTGCTTTAACTTTTCTCATAGTTGGAAGTTTTGCTACATATACAGGAATTCAATACTTAGGTAAAATGCAAATGAACATCGACTTAGATGGTGATGGAATTGCTGATTTAAATATTGACCTTGATGATGATGGAATATGTGATATCAATTGTGATACAAATAAAGACAATAAACCAGATCGTAATATAGATTATCATAATAATAGAAAAGCGATATTTAATGTTTTAAAAGATGATAATACCATATTTAATCCGACAAACCAAGATATCAATGGAGATGGGGTTTGTGATATCAATTGTGATACAAATAACGACGGATGGCCGGATTTAAATATTGATTATGATGGTGATGGAATAATTGACTTGGATAGAGATATTGATAGTGATGGTATAAAAGACTTAGATTTAGATACCAACGGTGATGGAGTTTGTGACATAAACTGTGATGAAAATAAAGACAATATCTGTGATAAAAATTGTACTACTGTAAACATTGGAGGCAACGGGGGCGGAACATCTAGTGAAGGAAACGGTGGTATCGATATAAATGCAGCAAATCTAATAGTAATATTTGAAAGTCAAGATAAAATAAATGCTGAAGATATATATCCTGATGATCAAACTTGGGAAGGCGTTACTACTAAAATTCCTGAACTTAAATTTACAGTTCATAATACAACAAATACAACTTTATACTATAATATAAGTTGGGAAGTATTTGAAAACACGTATGAAAGCACTAATTTTTGGTTTAGTGTATTAAGTGATGAAAATGGATTTATTCAAGATTGGGAAACTGTTCCTTGGGAAACCACAACTTTTGCAAATCGTGTTGCAATAGCTCCAAATACTACACAAGAATATACAATTAAGTTAACACTACATGGAACTGGTGAAGAACAAAATTATGATCAAGGGAAAAAATTTAGTGGTCAAATAAAAGTGGATATGATTAATGAATAATAAAGCATTGTTATTTTATACTAAAAGCAGCAATGCTTTTATTTT
>CALVXN010000040.1 GCA_944371315.1 uncultured Bacilli bacterium
TACAAAAAGAGAAAAATAATTTTCTCTTTTTAATCTACTGTTTTTTTATTGATGTCTCCAAAATAGGATTCACATCAATTTCTTGTTTTTTAATTTTAAAAAAATTCCCAAAATAATATTTTAAAAATAATGTATTTAAGTTATAATTATAATAATTGGAGATGATAAAATGAAAAAAATAGTTGATGGAAACACTGCATGTAGTAAAATAGCATATTATTTTAGTGAAATTTGCAGCATTTATCCAATAACACCATCAAGCCCAATGGCGGCAAATATAGATACATTAACAGGAACAAATCTATTAAATATATTTAACTCAAAACCAAAGGTTATTGAAATGGAATCTGAAGCTGGAGCAGCCGGAGCAATGCATGGAGCATTGTTATCTGGAAGTTTATCATCAACTTTCACAGCTAGTCAAGGGTTATTATTAATGATTCCAAACATGTATAAAATTGCTGGGGAAATGCTTCCTGGAGTAATACATGTAGCTTCACGTTCTTTAGCAACACATGCTCTTTCAATATTTGGAGATCATCAAGACATTTATGCAGTTAGAGCAACAGGATTTTGTATTTTAGCATCATCAAGCGTTGAAGATGCCCAAAATTTAGCCGCTGTAGCACATCTTTCAGCAATAAAAGGAAGCTTACCATTTGTTCATTTTTTTGATGGTTTTAGAACTAGTCATGAATTAAATACAATAGAAGAATTTCCTGAAAAAGAGTTATTAAACTTAGTTGACTACGATAAATTGGAAGAATTTAAAAAAAGAACATTAAATGTTGGAAGCAAATTTCAATATGGAATGTCACAAAATGAAGATATATATTTTCAATGCATGGAAGCAAGAAATGAATATTACGAACAAATGCCAGATATCGTAAATGAATATATGCAAAAAATTAATGGCATTATGAAAACAGATTATAAACCATTTAACTATTATGGTAATGAAAATGCTGAAAATATAATTGTAGCAATGGGAAGTGTTACAGATACAATTAAAGAAGTAGTAAAAAAATTAAAAAATGTTGGATTAATAGAAGTTCATTTATATAGACCATTTAGCACTAAATATTTTTTAAATGTTTTACCAAAAACAACAAAAAAAATAGCAGTTTTAGATCGGACAAAAGAAAGTGGCTCAATCGGAGAACCATTATATCTTGATATTTGCAGCACATTAAAAAATACAGATATAAAAATCTATGGCGGAAGATATGGATTATCAAGTAAAAATACAACTCCTGATGATATATATGGCATATATAAAATGCTTGATGAAAATCCTCATAATAATTTTACAATAAGTATTAATGATGATGTTACAAATTTAAGTATATCACCTAGTCCAATTGAAATTGAAAATCAAAATAAAGAAATACTAATATATGGTTTTGGTTCAGATGGAATGGTAAGTGCGAGTAAAGATTTATTAAAAATAGTTCATGAATCTTTAAATAAATATGTTCAAGGCTACTTTCAATATGATTCTAAAAAAAGTGGAGGAGTAACAGTATCTAATTTAAGATATTCAGATGAAAAGATAAAAGAACCTTATTATGTAGAAAAACCAGAAATAGTTGTAGTAACAAAAGATATATACTTTAAAATGTTTGATATGTTAAAAAATATTAAAGAAAATGGGATATTATTGATTAATACAATAAAAAATAGTGAAGAACTAAATAAATTATTACCAAATAGAGTTAAAACAACAATAATTGAAAAAAATATAAAAGTATATTACATTAATGCTGAAGATATTGCATTAAAAAATAACATTCCAGGCAAAATTAGTAAAATCATGGAAGTACTAATACTAAAATTATTAGGAGTAGATAATGTTCTTAATTATGTAGAAAACAGTATAAAGAAAAGCTTTGCTACTAAAGGAGAACACATAATTAAAAATAATATTAACTCCATAAATGAAGCAATAGATAAGGTTAAAGAATTAAAGATTGATACCAACTATATAGATACATTAGAAATTATTGATGAAAATGTAATAGATTTAATAAATAAAAGATTAGGAGATTCTATATCTGTAAGCAAATTAAAAGAATTTGCAAATGGAAAGTTTCCTTGTTCAACAAGTAAATACGAAAAAAGAAATATATCTAATATAATACCAAAATGGAATAAAGAAAATTGTATTCAATGTGGTATGTGTTCATTAGTTTGCCCACATGCAGTCATAAGAAGTTTTACAACTGAAGATGAAGAAAAAGGAATTCCATTTATTAATAAAAATGGATTAAGATATGTTATTGAAGTAAGCGAAGAAGATTGCACTGGATGTGGATTATGTGCAAATATTTGCCCTGGAAAGATGGGAAATAAAGCATTGACAATGGAAGAAAAAAAGGTTAAAAATAAAGTAAATTTTGAAAATTATTCATATAATAATCCTTTAAATAAATTTACAATTAAAGGAAGTCAATTAGAAAAACCACTATTTGAATTTAGTGGAGCATGTGCAGGTTGTGGAGAAACACCATATATAAAATTATTAACTCAATTATTTGGTGAAAAATTAGTTATAGCAAATGCAACCGGTTGTTCAAGTATTTATGGAGGTAGTGTTCCATCAACACCATATTCGATACCTTGGGCAAATTCATTATTTGAAGATAATGCAGAATTTGCATTTGGAATTTATAATTCATACAAGCAAAAAAGAGAAAGAATAAAAAATATTATAAATGAAACAATTAATTCTGTTGATGAAACTGTTAAAACACTATATAACAAATGGTTAGAAAATGAAAACGATTTTGATATAACTATGGAAATAAAAAATGAACTAATTGATAAGACTATTCCTAAAGAATTAAAAGACTTAATTGATTATGTTCCAGCTAGAAGTGTATGGGCACTAGGTGGAGATGGATGGGCTTATGATATAGGGTATGGCGGATTAGATCATATTTTACATAGTAATGAAAATATAAAAGTATTAGTTTTAGATACAGAAGTATATTCAAATACTGGTGGTCAAGCAAGTAAATCAACAAAATTAGGTGCGGTTGCTGAGTTTGCAAACTTTGGCAAAAAAACTGCTAAAAAAGATTTATTTAAAATAGCAACATGCATTCCAAATTGTTATGTTGCAAGTATTGCTTTAGGAGGCAACATGCAACAAGCAATAAATGCATTTAAAGAAGCTGAAGAACATAATGGTCCTGCAATAATAATTGCTTATGCACCTTGTATAGAACACGGAATAAAAACAGGAATGGGGTGTAGTATTTCAGAAGAAAAACTTGCTGTTGAATGTGGATATACGTTATTAATGCGATATGATAATAAACTAACAATTGATTCAAAAGAACCAGATTTTAATAAATATGAAGCTTTTCTTGATAATGAAGTTAGATTTAATGCATTAAAAATAAAAGATAAAAAATTAGCTGATGAAATATTAAATGAACAAAAGGAAAATGCTATAAAACGATATGAATATTATAAAAATTTATTAAAATAAATAGAAAAAATAGTGGTCAATAATTTAAACCACTATTTTTTTGTAAAATAATTCGAAGTCTCCTTTCGGAGACTTCAAAAGAATAAAAAGGGGTTGACTAGTGTGATACTAGCACCAATTCGCCTTTAAGTGAATTGGTGATTACTATCCTAACCGATTTTATAAACTTTGTCAACAATTTTTTGACAATATGTTATAATATTTTCAGGAGCAAAAAATGAACTTAAATTTAATTGATAAATTAGGACCAAAAACAGAAAAAATTTTAAATAAAATTAATATATTTACTGTTGAAGATTTATTAACATATTACCCATATAAATATAATATTATAAAATTTAAAAATATAAATGAAGTAGATGAAAATTTATCATATTATATAAAATCAATAGTTGTTAGTGATGTAAAAGTTAGCTATATAAAGAAAAATTTCAATAGAATGACTTTTATAGCTCGTAACAATGGAAATGATTTTAATGTAGTTATTTTTAATAGAGCTTTTTTAAAGAAAAATTTAACAATTAATAAAAATATAGTTTTGATTGGAAAGTATAATAAATTAAAAAATACATTTGTGGCAAGTGATATTAAATTTAATATTGAAGAAGAGAAAATAGAAGCAATATATCATTTAACTGAAGGTATAAAAAATGATAGTATGAAAAGATTTATAAATGATGCATTAAAATTAAAAGTGCCAATAAACGATTATGTTCCAGAAATATATAATGAAAAATATAAATTAATAAATAAGGAAGATGCAATAAAATTAATACACAATCCTAACAATATAAATGATATAAAAATGAGTGAATTAAAATTGATTTACGAAGAATTATTTATATACATGTTTAAAATTAATTATTTAAAAAGTATTAATAAAAAAACAAAAGGATTAAAAAAAGAGTTTGACGAAAATATTATACATGATTTTTTGAACAACTTGAGTTTTAAGTTAACAACAGATCAAGAAAAAACTATAAAAGAAATTTTAGATGATTTAAAAAGAGAAACAAGAATGAACAGATTAATTTTAGGAGATGTAGGAAGTGGAAAAACAATAGTTGCAATAATAGCTTTATTAGCAAATTATTTAAGTGGATATCAAGGAGCTTTTATGGCACCGACAGAAATATTAGCAAAACAACATTATGAATCTCTACTAAATTATTTTAGTGATTATAATATAAAAATAGATATAATTACTGGAAGCTTAACCAAAAAAGAAAAAGAAAAAATATATCAAAGATTAAAAAATAATGAACTTGACATAATAATTGGAACACATGCTTTATTAAGTGAAAATTTAATTTTTAATAATCTAGGATTAATTATAACAGATGAACAACATAGATTTGGAGTAAATCAGAGAAATTTGCTTCAAAATAAAGGTGCACATGGGCAAGCAGATGTATTGTATTTATCAGCAACTCCAATACCAAGGACGTATGCATTAACTATATATGGTGATTTAGATGTATCACAAATAAAAACAAAACCAAATTCAAGAAAAGAAATAAAAACGAAAGTAATCAATGAAAAAAACATCAAAGAAGTTTTATTAAAGATGTTAGAAGAATTAAAGTTAAATCATCAAATATTTGTAGTTTCTCCATTAATTGAACAAAATGAAGAAATCGATTTAAACAGTGTGAAATTATTAAAAGAAAAAATGAATATTGCGTTTAATAATAAAGTCCCAATAGAAATTTTACATGGAAAATTAAAACAGCAAGAAAAAGATAAATTGATGAATGATTTTCAAAGTGGAAAAATAAAAGTGTTAATTTCAACAACAGTTATTGAAGTTGGAATAAACATTCCAAATGCATCTATGATTGTAGTATTTAATGCAGAAAGATTTGGTTTAGCAACACTTCATCAACTAAGAGGACGAGTTGGAAGAAGTGATATTCAAAGCTACTGTTACTTAATAACAAAAGATGTAAATAATGAGCGTTTAAAAGTAATGGAAGATAGTAACGATGGTTTCTATATAAGTGAAAAAGATTTTGAGCAAAGAGGTCAGGGAGATTTATTTGGAGTTAAACAAAGTGGAGACATGACATTTAAAATTGCTAATATAAAAAGAGATTATAAAATTTTATATCAAGCAAAAATTGATTCAGAAAAATACCTATCTAGTGGCCTATTTAAGGGAAATTCGTTTTACGAAAAATTAATAGAAAAAATAAATTTTTTAGATTAATTTAAAAAATATAATGTTAAACATTAGTTAAAATGATACCGATTTATAATGTGGATAACAAACAAAGGTAAACCTTGTTTGTAGTCAT
>CALVXN010000041.1 GCA_944371315.1 uncultured Bacilli bacterium
TGTTTTGTCTATTACAATTAAAGGAACATATATTTCATCATCAGTATATCCAGCATGTTGGGAATTTAAAATATCATCGCCATCACTAGTTAAACATTTGTTAGAGTTTTCTGCAATTGCTATATAATCCCCGATAGAATCATTAAATAACTCATTTGTTGTTCCATCACCGAACAATTTACTACTAATTATGTCCTCTTTATCATAAAGTGAAAAATATTTCCCTAATAATTCATTAAATTTATTTTTAAATTCTTCTAAATATTCTTTTTTTACTTTAAATGAAATGGCTCTTTGTTCAATTGAGGGAATTCTTTCTAACATATTTACTAATTCTGGATAATTATTTAAATATATAGGTTCAACTTTTATGTGTCCATGATCTGCTACAACAATGACTAAGCTATCATTTAATTTATCACATAATTGTTTAACTTTTTCATCTCTTATTTTTATTAAGTCTTTTACTTTTGGATTATCTGGTCCTAAATCATGCATTGTATGATCCGGTTCATCATCATATGCATAAATATATTTTATTCCTTCCTTTTTGGTTTCATTTTCAATAATATTTAACATATCATCTAAATTTTTATATTTATTATCTCCAAAAGGAAATAACTCAATTCCCTTATATTTTCCTATTTCATTTATTTCCTTGACAATCGATTTATTACATAGTTTATTTTTAACGGCTAAAAATTCTTCACTAATTTCTTTTTTTCCTTTTTCACAACCTTAAAATAAAGTTATAGTTTTATTTATTGGGGATATATAAGTATTCCAGCCTAACCATCCATGTTCTACTGGATTTAATCCAGTTCTAATTGAAGTTGTTGCAGCAGTAGTTGTAGCTGGAAATACAGTTGTAATTTCTTTATATATTTTTTTATAAAGAATGAATTTTCATCCAATACTCTATTTAATATTCTATATCCCATTCCATCAAATAATATTACTACAACATTTTTAGGTTTTTTAGTATCTAATATTTTATCAATATATTTTAATGTATTATGATTATATTTTAATCCGAAATACCTTCGTATCGAGCAAGCTAAATTAGTTAGACATTCATCATAATTATTTTTAACTAACATGTTTTCACATCCTTTTTAAATAATTATAATACATTAATAAAAATAAATTAATTATTTACAATAAATATCTATATTATTTATGTCATATTTTTGATTTTTCATTATAATAAACTTCTCATTATCTTTGTTAACATTGCATCTAACTACATCATAAAAGGGGGTATCATAATAAATTGTATTTTCTCCAGAAATTTTTTTTAAAGAGAATCTAGGTGCTTGATGAATGTTTACTACGCCAATATAATCAATTGTTATTAATACGAAAATGAAAATTAAAAAATATCCAAAATTACAAATTAATCTTTTTCCATATGTTAATCTTTTAGTAAACTTACTTATTCCAATTAAAGAAATGATAGCTCCAACTACTGAATATATAGAGCCCCAACTGCTCTCACTTGGAAAAATCGCAATTGCAGTAATTGATATTAAAACACCAAATGTTATCAACATTAGCCCAATAAAATTATTTTTATTTTTAAGCTTATTATTGGAAAAATTTATAGTTTTTATTATATTTTCTTCTAACTTTTTTTGATATTCTGTTTCTTTTACTTTTTCTCCACTCAAGAAATCATTTAAATTAATGTCTAGTTCTTCACACAATGGTTTAAATAATGATAAATCTGGCATATTTCTGCCATTTTCCCAATTACTTACTGTTTTGCTTGACACTCCTAATTTTTCAGATAAATCTTGCTGAGTCATATTTTTTTCTTTTCGACATTGTGCAATAAATTTACCAATCTTTTCTTGATTCATTTTTCCTCCTTTCGCATTATTATCTTATATAATAATTTTTATTTTTAACAGGAAATATATCAAGAGTTAATTTTACTATCATTTTATTTATTACCAATCTTGTGAGCAAAATACAACTTCACTTGTTTTTTCATTAAAAGCTGCAATTAAAAAAGAGCCATGATTGCAATATCCAGAATTATCACATCTTCCCTCAATTAAATATATTGTATAATCATTTTCATTTTTATTATACGATGGTGTATATGAAAATACCCCAGTTAATAACCCTTCTTTATCTTTGTATTCATCAATTTTTCCAATCCAAATTGCTTTACTTTTATATTTTTTATCAAACATTTCTTTTGTCATATTGTTATTAACATAATATAGAGAATACATTGTTCCTCCCTGTAATATTCCTGGAGCATAATAAAAATTAATATTTTTAGCTTCATTAGGTATTTTAGATGGAAATACTTTTTCTAGTTTTTCTCCTTTTACATAATAATTATAATATTTTGGATTAGTTACTGGATTAATAGCTGCAAGAAAAATAGATAAAAACATTATTACGAAATAGTAAAAAATTAATATTAAGCTTAATATTATTGTTATAGTTCTATATTTTTTATTTTTGGATGGACTTTTATATGATAATTTAGCAATTAACAAAAAAATTAAAAATGGGAAAAAACTAATAAAAAAAATTATCAAATTTTCTTTTATCGGAATACCTATTGCAGTATCAGTATAAATTCCAATACCAATTAATATTGTTATTATACACATTACTAATGTTAGCTTTTCACATTTAAATACTTTTTTTATTTTAGTTTTCATTTTTAGTTTACTCATTTACTTTTCCCTTATTAATTTTTTTATTTTGTTTTTAACAAAGATTATTTTATCTCATAAAAATATAACTCATTGTTTTTTTCTTAAATAATAATTTTTTTTACTATTACTCCTTGTTAATGCCATAAATCTATTTTTTAAGTCTTCTTCATTTTGTGATTCTAAATTTGTTGATCTCTTAACGTCTTCTCGATCTAAACTTCTAAGCAATTTTTCTATCAAATAAGTAAAATCATTAATCCTAGAATCTAAAGTATTATTTAAGTGTCTTAATCTAAAACTACTTTCTGAATATGAATATGCTCTATAATCTTCACCATTCAAAAAAGCAATACCTCTAAATTTAGAGTTTTTATAAATTAAATAAATACTTTCAAAACTATCATAAAATAATAATATTTCTGGTATAGTTAATATTATTTTTTTTGTTTCACTTTCATCAATACCCATACTTATAAAAATATTTTTTATGCTTTGTATAGTGCTTTCTTCAAAAGGGAAAAATTCCAATTTGCTATTAATTAATCTAGAATAATACTCATCATTTAATAAGTCTTTTATAATTAAATTTATTAAATAAATTGATTCTTCTTGACTTATATCAAGATTTTTTTTCAAATTAGACAAAATTATATATATATTTGTATTTATATACTCTATAAATTGTTTACTTTCCATATGATTTTGCCTCCTTTAGTTCTATATATTGTAATAGTTCATTAACATTTATTTCAATAGTTTTTGCAACTATATCTTTTATTTGAGATGGAATTGGTGCTTTTATTCTTTCTTCAATTCTAAGAAAAACATTTTCCAAATATGTAGGATTTAATTTTTCAACTATGCTAAAGATTTCATTTTGATCTTCCATAGATGAAATTCTCATAAATTCATTAATCATTTGCAAATTATTAGCTCTATCTATTACATCTTCCGGAACAACCTTTAATGATGATTTTTGATGATATATTGAATCTTTCAATCTTTTTTCCGTTCTAATTGATTTTGCATCTTTAGTTTTACTTGTTTTTAATAAGTCTATTATTGAACTAATTGACTTTATAGTTTTACTTCTATTTAGGTTGCACATATTAGAGTTATCATATATTGGAGAAAGCTTAACTGTTGAACCATTGATTATTATTCCCCAGTTGTCTGTATGTCTATCACCTTGACTAGTTATTATGTCAAATAAAAATAATTTTGATATTTTTTTTATAGTATCATCTGCATTTGCTAGATTAAAGCCATTTATCTTACAATAAATATCCATTATTGACCATAAATCAAATAAATTATTTGCTTTGACTATACCATTCTTATAGCTCATAAAATCTATATCATACATTTCATTTACATTTACAAACAATTCATTTAATTTAAATAAAATATCATCTAATTCATCGGAAGAAAGATATTCGATACTATTATTATCTAATCCTATGATTGTATAATTATCAACCGGTAATAATGATATTAATTCTAATATTTGCTTTAATATTTTCCTTTTTGTCTGCAATTCAAATTTATATATATTTGAAAAATTATCTTTTATATTAAATTTATCAAGAATAGCGAAATATTTAGCACAAATTTCTTGCAATGGCAAAATATACATTTGATAAACTTCATTAATAATTACAGTTCCTGATATTAATTCTTCTCCTAAATCCTCATTGACAAAGTTTTTAGTAATTACGCCTAATTTTCCATCACATATTGCTAAATCATATGTTGCACATTCTATTCCAAATTCTTTTGCTAATTCACTAGAAATTAATTCAGCATAATCTTCATATGAGCCTTCAAAAATTTCTTTAAACATATACTTACAATCATTAAACCAAAATTTATTTCTAGCACCTTCTAATTCTATTTCACTTTTATGAATAATTCCATTACTTATACCTTTACTAATGTTTATTCTTCCATTTTCTCTTAAACTTTCAAAATCTATACTCATTTTTAATTCACTACCTAACATTTTTATAATTATTTAAAATATAAACTACTCATTTAATTACGTTATAACTAGTATGTTTCAAATTCTATAACTGTTGAATTTTCATCTAAATCGGGCATATTTTCAATATGTCCTATTTTTGTATAACTGTATGATGTATTAAATGTTTTATAAAATATAACTAAGCAATTGCTCCCAAAAAGCATTATATCTCCTTTATTTATGGTTGTTGGTTTAATTGGATTATTTGGTAATGATTCATCTAAATAAGAATATTTTTCATTTCCATTTAATTCATTCATATTTAATGTTAAAGGCAATTTACTTATAAATTTTTGAGCAGTTTCATTACTTTCTATATTGGCATTATATATGTTATTGTTTATTTTTACTTTAATATTTGTCATTATATTTTCTCCTTTGTTATTTTCTATTTCCTTATTTGTTAAATCAAATGTCGAATCATTTTTATTTAAATCAGTGCTACATCCAGAAATTATAATTAATAAAAATATAATTAGTATTTTTTTTATCATAAAATTAATTTTCTCCTTATATTTTTCAATTACTTTTTATATCATTATATTAATATTTTATCATAATAAAAGAATTGCATAAATATATTTTGCAATTCTTTTATATTTTCATTTGTGCATTTAAAATAGATGTGTGACATTTATTCCAATTTGCCATTAAAATTTCATGAACCAATAATGTGGTAATAA
>CALVXN010000042.1 GCA_944371315.1 uncultured Bacilli bacterium
CAAAATTTGACAAAAAAATAACCATTTTTCAATGGTTTGCTAAGATTTATCTTTTCAAAAGTGTTTAAGTTCCGGATTAGTTTGTAAGAAAGCATAAAATAAATTATATTAATAGTTAATTTATTCAATTATATTATTAATATAAACAATAAAAAATTATTTAATAATAAATTTTAATAAAATTATTTTATATATAATTTTTTTGTGATATAATATATTTATAATATAAAACGGTAATAGACAAAAAATATTAAAGAAAAGGAAGGTTTATTAATGAAAAAAATATGGTTTATTTTATTAAGTTTATTTGTTTTTCCCATTGTTACATTTGCACAGGAAAATATTGGTGAAGATGATTCTTTAGCTTTTCTATCCACTACTGGCTATTTTAAAACAATAAGTGTTTATGATCAAAATGATATTTTAGTAGATACTGCTACAATTAAAATAACTGAAAACCAATATGAAAATGAAGTTATATTGCCAAGCGAATATGGAATAATGAGAAGCATAGGTGAATCTTGTATAAATGGGATATTTACTTGCACATATAACACGGAATATAAGGCTACAACATTATCTACAAATGGTAGGCACATAAATGTTAAAACAACATGGAAACAAATTCCAAAAATAAAACACTTAGACACAATTGGGTTTGTGATTGTTTCATCAGATGGACCAATTACATATAATCCATCTAGTTTTACTGTTACACAAAAATATGATGGAAATATAATTACCTATGATGGAAATAGTGGAAATAGAGTTAGAAAAGAAAATGGAGATGGATTAGTTACTAATATTGTAAATACAGTTTCTAGTAGTTTAGAAGTAGAATTAGATGTTATAATTTACAATTTACCTTTAAATAATACAGTAATTAATGCTGCTTATGAACATGCTGTTACTACAACTCTTACAGCAACAGAAGCTAAGAATTTTACATATGGAAATTATACAAATGACTCTGGAAAAACTGTATTAGGTGGAACTTTTATATATCCAAATAACGTAATTTCAAAGTATGATCAAACACAAGGAGTTCAATTAGTAGTAAATATTTAGAGGTTAAAATATGATTAAATTGCAGAATGTAACTAAAATATACAAATCTAAAAAAGGAAAAGAAACAACTGTGTTAAACAATGTTTCTTTTATATTACCAAAAATGGGAATGGTTTGCATATTGGGAGCTAGTGGTAGCGGAAAAACTACTTTGTTAAATATTTTAGGTCTTTTAGATAAACCAACATCTGGACAAGTTTTATTTAATAATGAAAATATATATAAGTTTAATGAAAAGAAAATTACTAACTATAGAAGTAGTGAAATTGGATTTATTTTTCAAGAATTTAATTTATTTGAAGAATTAAATGTTTATGATAATGTTGGTTTATCGTTAGATTTGCATGATGACAAGGACAATCATCAAAAAATAATGCGAGCATTAAGTTTTGTTCAGTTGGAAGATTTTGCTAAACGGGAAATAAATGAACTTTCTGGTGGAGAAAAACAAAGAGTCGCAATTGCTAGAGCAATAGTTAAAAATCCACAAGTTATTTTAGCAGATGAACCAACGGGGAATTTAGATTCTAATAATAGTAGAATTGTATTTGAAAAATTAAAAGAAATATCACGAACTTGTTTAGTCGTTTTAGTTACTCATGACAGGAAAAGTGCTCAACAATATGCAGATAGAATTATTGAGTTATCCGATGGAAAAATTATTAGTTATGAAGAAAGTTATTGTATTGATGATGAAAATATTAACATAAGAAAAAATCAATTTCATATTAGTTTTATTAAAAAATTAAAATTTGCTTTTGGTTTGCTACACCATAAAAAAATAAGATTGTTTTTGACCGTTATAATTTTAAGTATTGCATTTTCTTTATTAGAAATCAGTTTAAATATTCAAAAATTTAATGTTCCTAAAATGCATGCTGAAACAATGATTAAAGAAAATAATACAAAAGTCCAAGTAAGAAAAGTTGGTAATAATTTTGCAAATATAACAAATAAAATGTTTGATAAAGATTTAAATATAATAGAAAAAGATATTGGTGATGATTATTCGAAATATAGCATTTTATTATCTTATAATTTAATATATGATTTTAAAGATTCTGTTTTAAATAATGATGCACAAATTTTTAATGATGAATACTATAATAATGCTTATTATAAATCATTGGATTCTTATGATTCTGATACTTTTTTTAAAAGTTTAAATGAAAAAGAACTAAAAAATTTAAATATTATTGGGGAAATCCCCAATCAACCATATGAAATACTTATTCCAGAGATTATAGCGGATTATTTAGTTGTTCATGGATTTAATGAACCAAAATATAATGAGCAATTTAAAACTTATTTTGGTGAAGAAAAATTTGTGGATGATATTAATGAATTACTTAATCAAAAATTATATGTTATGGACGATAAATACCTTATTATTAAAGGAATAATAAAGGATGAAAATTTAGAAAAATTTGAAAGTTTAAAACAAGAGAGATATGATAAATTAAAACAAGAACCTACAGATCTATATAAAGAATTTATAAATACTTATCTTAATGATAGTTTGTATATTTTAGTGGTTAATAATAATTTTTGGGAAATTAGTGAATTTATGAATAATGGAACTTTAGTTCCTGAGATTTTTCCAAATGAGATAAAAACTAATGATTCGGAAATTTATGATAATTATACTATTAATCTTACTACAGTAATAAAAAATGAAAATGTTGATATAACTTTAAATGAAGGAGAAATTTATTTATCAAAAGACCTGATTTATCAATTATATCGAAAAGAAATTAATGCTGAATTGGATAAAAGAATAAATAGTGCTATTTTGGAATATGAAAAACAATTAGAACAAAGAGAACATTTAATTAGTGAGTATGAAAAGAAATGCTTAGAATTTGGAGAATGCGATTATACTATTCCAGATATTGAATATGTAGATAACGAAAAAATAGAAAATGAAGTTTATGATTATATTGTCAAAGAAAAAAATCTAATCGGTAATAATATTTCTTTGATTTTAAAAGATGTTAATGATTTTTTCCCTGATGAAGAAGAAAAAACTTATGAGTTAAAAGTAATTGGATATGGAAATAGTACTTATATAAATTTAAATCAATTTCAGAAGTATATGGTTCCAAATGAATTAATAGATCATTTAGACTATGAAATTAATGATGCTGTTAGATTAGAAAATATATTCGAAAAATATGAAAATAATAATAAATACGAAGTAAAAACTGATTTTAGTGAAACAATGAAAAGTGTTTCTAATGTGGTTGATAGTATTGAAAAAATTTCAATTTATATTGCTATTGTTTTTTTAGCCTTCGCAATAATATTATTTATTTTATTTATAACTAATAATATTTCTAATAATAAAAAGAAAGTGGGCATTTTAAGAGCATTGGGAACTAAAATTATTGATATTGTAAAAATATTTATGTTAGAAAGTGCATTTATTACTTGTGTAACATTTATTTTATCAAATGTTTTATCAATTTTATCGATAATTGTTTTAAATAGTTTTATTGCAAATGAAGTTAATTTTAGCATAATGGCATTATCATATAATTTAAATACTTTAGGTATTGTTTTTATATTAGAAATATTAATTATGATTGTAAGTTTAATTTTTCCAATTATTTATTTAAGTAAATTGAAACCAATTGAATTAATAAATAATAATTAAAATTATTAATAGATGTTAATATTGCGTGTAAGATAATGTTGTTTTATGTATAAAATATGTTATTAATATTATTATAAAATAATCAAAAAAATTCTAGCTTATTTTACTAGAATTTTTTAATTAACTTTTTTTCAATAAAAGTAATTAATTTATATAAAATAAAAGAAATAATTACCAATATTAAGATGCCAGCCATAACTAAACTTAAATTAAATACTTGTGTTCCATATATAATTAAATAACCTATACCTGATTTACTTACTAAAAATTCTCCCATTATTACCCCGATTAAGCTCATAGAAATATTAAGTTTTAAGCTAGATATTATTGTTTTATATGAATTAGGAATTACTAATTTAAATAATATTTGGTATTTATTTGCTCCAAAAGATTTTAATAATTTAATTTTTTTGTCATCTGTGCTTATAAAACCATTATATATTGTAATTATGCTAATTATTAAGTTTATTAGTAAAGCCATTATTATAATGCTTTTTGTATTTGCCCCAGCTATTATTATTATTAAAGGACCTAATGCTACTTTGGGTAAGCTGTTAATCATTGTTAAAAAAGGATCTACAATTTCATTTATTATTGGGAATTGATAAAGTATAATAGCAATAATAAATCCAAGTAATATTCCTAAACTAAATGCAATTAAGATTTCAATTAATGTTGTTGAAATGTGGTTAAATAAATTGTTTTCAATTGCAAGATTAATCAATGTATTTAAAATTTTACTTGGTTTTGAAAAGACAAATGTATTAATTATATTCTTATTTGCTAAATATTCCCATGCCAATATAAATGCCACTACTATAAATATTTGAATAAATATAATTATTATTTTTTTCTTTTTTAATTTTTTAATATACTTTTTTTGATTTTCAGACATTTTTATCTAATTCCTTCCATAATAAATCATAATAATATGAAAATTTATTAGACTTTCTTCTTTCCAATGCTGTTAAACCATCTATTTTTATATTGTATATAGTTTTAATTTTTGATGGCCTTTTTGATAAAACTATTATTCTATCAGCTAAGCTAATTGCTTCAGCTAAGTCATGCGTTATCATAATTACGGTTTTTTTCTCAGCTTTAATTATTTTTTTTACATCTTCACTGACCATAAGTCTTGATACATAATCTAGTGCCGAAAATGGTTCATCTAATAGAAGAATATCTGGTTTAATTGCAAGAGTTCTTATTAGAGCAACTCTTTGAATATAACGAAGACACTTTTTATTATTTTTTAATATTTTAGAGTTATTATTTTTTTAGTTGTTGCATAATTTGCAATAACTAAATTGTAATTTATTTATTTTCAATTTGTTTATCTTCTTCTATAT
>CALVXN010000043.1 GCA_944371315.1 uncultured Bacilli bacterium
ATCATACATAAATGACTACATTTTAAAGTTAATTTTCTTATTAGTAACGATGGTTTACTTTTAATATGTTCTATAATATAATTAAAATAGAAAGGAGGGACTATAGATGTGTTCAAAATTTAAAAAAATTAAGTGTGCAATGTTTTTACTGCTTATTATTATGACTGTATCAATGGTTGCAATAATTAAAGCATTTGCTTCAACTAAAAGTTTTAATTTTTCACTTGATGGATTAGAGCGTATGACTAGTAGCAACTATAGTATTAATGGGGATGATTTTGCTTATCACATTAATTGGACTTCTGTTGTTACTGACGGCGTTCCAGCAGATGCATATCATTTGGAAGTTAATTTGCAAAAAAGAAATGCTTTAGTTTTTTGGGTATCGCAATCAAATATAGCATATAAAGGTCCAGTAACGGGTTCATCAATCAAAGCAAATTTTGGTTCTAATTTAGGAAAATCAACAATTAGATTTAAATTATACAACTATGGAGCTTTATATCAGTCTGGAACAGTAAAATTAGTTGATAATTAAGTGAGGAAAGGGCTTTGCCTTTTCTTTACTTAGTTAAACAAAGTGATAGACAAAATGTTTTTGTTTATTATGTTGTAATATTGTTAAAAATTTGTGTTTAAGCCATAACAGTTGTAATAATCTATTTATTAGTTTTGGTACTAAATAATTATAATAAACTAAATAGTTTTTAATATAAATATTTTTTTCTAAAATGTTTTGTCGTGCGAGTATTGACTAGAAATTTTAATATTAAAACTATTAAAATTATTTGTTTAAGATAAGATTTTATAAACAAATGACATAGTCAATTTTTTTTAAAATATTATCGATAGTTATAAATGATATGTTTAAGAAACAAAGATTAATAAAATCAACTTTTAAAAGTTTGTATTATAATTAAAAATATTTTATCTTTACAATAAAGAGTAAATGTTTGTAAAAATTATTTTTACTTTTATTTGTAACATGAATTAAAATTAAGTAAAACGAAGGGGTGTTAAAAAAATGAAAATGGAAGATATAGTAAAAACTTATATTAGTAAAAATGGCAATCAGGTAAAAGCTTTAAACAATATTAATTATAATTTTAAAGAAGGTAAGTTTTATGCTATTATGGGGCAAAGTGGTAGCGGAAAAACAACTTTAATTAATATTTTAGGCCTAGTTGATGTTCCTACAAGAGGAAAATATTTTTTTAATGGGTTGGAAGTTCAAAAGTTAAGTAATGATAAGCTATCTGAAATTAGAAATAATGAAATAGGGTTTGTGTTTCAACATTTTTATTTAAATAATCGGTTAACAGCACTAGAAAATGTTTTATTACCAACATTAATAAATAAAAAACATACTAAAGAAGAGATTATTGAAAATGCTAAAAAATTATTTAATAATTTAGGATTAGAATCAAGAATGAATCATTATCCTAATGAATTATCTGGTGGAGAACAACAAAGAGTGTCGTTAATTAGAGCACTTATAAATGAACCATCTGTTATTTTAGCTGATGAACCGACAGGGAATTTGGATTATAATAATGAACTTGAAATATTAAAACTATTAAAAGAAGTTAGCAAAAAAAAATGCGTAATAGTTGTATCTCACAATCCTAATATAAAAAAATATGCAGATATAGTATTAAATCTTGATAAAGGAGTTCTTAATGAAAACTAAAGAACTATTTTTATTAGGATTTAAATCATTAAAATTTTTATCTTTGAGAAAAAAAATATTTTTAGTAATTCAAATTGTCATTATGCTTTTAATATTAATTCCATTTGGTTTTTATAGTGTTTTTTCCAATGCTGCAGAAACAATAATAAATAATCAATATGAATTTAGAGAAATCTCTTTATATGGAACTAGTAATGATTATGAAAAATACAAAAGTGTTTTGAACGAATATGAAAATAATCATATTGTTTATATTGATGAGCTTGCTACTCCTAATATTCGAGCGTATACAAGTGTAGATAGTAGAAATAATTTTATACTAAAAAGAAAAATAGAAGGATTTGTTCCAGAAGTAACAAATGGAAATGAATTAAATAATAAATATGATATAATTTGTCCTGAAATGGCTACTGATGTCAATTTTGAAGAATTAAATTATAATGATTTAATCAATTTAGAAGAAAAAATAGGAAAAACAATAAATTTAAATTTTTTAAATAGTGATGATGAATTAGTATTTTCTCAAGAATTTAACATAGTAGGTACATATAATGCTGATTTTTATTATAGTTATGATACATGTTATATACTAAATAACACTTTCGATGAAATACTTTCTAAAATTAATAGTGATTTAAAAGAAGATTCTGATACTGTAAAAGATTTATTTATTTTATATGTTGATAATAATGAAAATGTTGAAGAAATTACTAACTATTTAGAAAATAACGATATTATGGTAAGTGTTCCAAAACTAGACGATAAAATTGTAAATTATATTTTATTATTATCTATATTTATTATGATTATATTAGTAATAACATCAATAATTATATTAATAAATTATTTTAAAAATTATTATAAAGAAGAATATTACAACATTGCATTATATAAGGCTTTAGGATTTAAAGAAAAAGATATAATAAAAATAATTTTTATAGAAAACATATTATTAATATTTGTTGCATTAATAGTATCAATAGTATTGTTTATTTTCTTAAAAATAATTGTTACTTTATATTTACATCAATTTGTTGCTTTTAGAATTGTTGAAATTCGCCTATCTATCATTCCATTATTTATATATTATTTAGTAATTATATTATTAAATTATGTATTTTTAAAAATTGATATTAATGAAATATCTAGTATGTCAATAAAAAGGATTGGTGAATTATGATATTTATTAAAGGTATTGTTAATTTTAGGCAATTTATAAAAATGTTGAGTATTATTAGTTTATTGTTTTTGACTTTAATAATACTTGTTAATGTAGAAAAAATTTTAGATAGAAAAATATATGACGAAAGAAACCAACAGGAATTTCGAATAATTGAAATGGTTTCATCCGATTCAGAAAATTTATTAAAGAAATATGCCGATGTTATAGAAAATTATTCCCTAGATGGAAATACTTATAGGGTAATATTTAAATCAATTGATGAAAAAGAGCAATTTATAGAAAATGAAGATTATTTTAATCATTTTGAAGAATTAATAAGTTATACTGGCGGTAATAATGAGTTTTTAAATAATTTAATTACAGTTGTAAATATTGTAATAATAGTCATATATATTTTATTATTTATTTTAATTATTATTTTAACGTTAAATTATTTAAATGTAATATTAAATGATTGGAACCTATTTGTAATATTAGGATATAAAAATAAGTTTTTAACATTATTTTATTTTTTATTGTTCTTGATTATATATAGTTTAATGTATGTTTTTTGTAGTTTGGTTGGTTATTTATTTACAAATTATATTAAATTAGATATTATTATATTTTGTATTTTGTTTTTTTCGATGTTAATCGTTATTATTATTGCTAATAACGAAAGAAAGAGTAAAAAAAAATAAAAGTTACTTGAACAAGAAATTAAAAAAAGTATTAAAATTAAATATATTAGAATTAAAAATTTAATAAAAATATTTAAAATATTATTGTATATTTTAAATAAATTGAAAATTTACGTGGATTTCAATGATCAATTAAAGAAATTATAACAAATATTAATAAAATTATTGTTAAATATTTATTACCATTAATTTGATTTTTTATTTATATAGTTTAGAAGTTAAATTAAAAATAAAAAAAAGTAAAGTCAATAACAGTAGATAATTGATTAGAATTTAGATTATTAGGAATTGCAACAAAAAGATTGGAAGTAAAATTATATAAATGTGATTCATATTGGTCATTTCAAAGAGGGACAATTGAAAAAACAGATGGAGATATCAAAATATGTTATTTTATGGAGATATCAAAATATGTTATTTTTGGCATACCAAGCACATATTTTAATATGAATGAAAAGATGTTAGGAAACAAAAGAAGTCTTACAGTAAAAGAGTGGGAAAATTTAATTTTTAAATCAGGAGGAAAAGTAGTAGAAAAGACAAGTTTTCATTATTACAATACTTTTCGTAGGTTGTTTGAAATAAAAAAATGGTTAAAACCTAAAGCTTTTTTATTATTTGTAATAGAAAAAAACAATCAAATTTTATAATTGTGATATAATTTTTTAAGGAAGTGATTTAAGGTGAAAAAAGTTACATATGTTACAGGAAATTGGTCAAAGATATTAAGTGCTAAACAAATTCTCGAGCCTTTAGGAATAAAAGTTGATAATATAAAAATGGATACTCCTGAAATTCAGGCAGATACAGTAGAAGAAGTTGCAAAATATTCTGCTAAATACGCTAGTGAAAAATTAAAATGTTCAGTTTTAAAAAATGATACAGGATTATTTATTGAGGCATTAAGTGGTTTTCCAGGACCTTATACACATTATGTGGACGAAAAGTTAGGAGAAGATGGAGTTTTAAAACTTTTAAAAAATGAAAAAAATAGGAATGCTTGTTTCATCGAAGCATTTGCTTATTGTGAATATGGAAAAGAGCCCATTGTTTTTAAATCAATAACAAAAGGAAAAATAGCTGAAAAAAAATCGGGGATACATGGGTGGAGTTGGGATTTTATATTTATACCCGATGGTTATGACAAAACAATGGGAAATTATCCTGATGAACAAAGGTGTTTGGTATGGAACACAAAGGCATATCATGAACTAGCAAAATATTTACAAGAAAAGGATAATTAAAATTAATGGAAGATATAGGATGTCATTTTAAATTTGAAACTATTAAA
>CALVXN010000044.1 GCA_944371315.1 uncultured Bacilli bacterium
GAAATAAGTAAACTTAAATCTACTATAAATAATTTAAAACAAACTATCTCATATTGGAAAGATAAATTTGATAAATTGATTTCGTTCCTACATAGTAAAATTCATAACTGGTACGATAAAGATGATAAATATTTAAATGTTATTAATGATATGTATAAAGATGAAGTTCTTGATGATGAAGATATTGAAGATATTGGTTTAAACAAAGAAAAAGATGACTTTGGAATTTAATCCTCATTGAGTTCTAATAGAAATATTTATCATCTTTTTTGTATATTTTTAACTAAAGTTTTTTTTAAAATTCTTTCGCCATTTCTAGCTCCAGTTCCTAATGCAGATATCTCAACACCAGTTTCATTTTCAAGCCAATTTAAATATTCTCTTAAATATCTGTTAAAATAATAATCATCAAAGTTACCAATTTCACTTTTATAATCTAATCCTAATTGTTGGAAAAAGTTCAAATATAAACTTGATGGAGTATTAATACGACAATTTGTTTTTAATTTAGTAATATCTAAATCAAAAACTCTTCTTTCCATTCTTGTTACTGATGTTTGTTCAGATTGATCAAATATAGTATTTGGTGGAAAATCTTTATCAAACATTCCCATATCTAAAAAACGAGATTCATAATCACTAAATCCTTTTGATTTATACACTAATCTTTCAAGTTCTAATATTTGTAATATTTTTAAATCAGCAATTTTTATATTTCTAAAATCATTACCAAATAACTGTTTTAAATATATTTCAGGGCATTGACTAATTAATTTTTTTACACGATTTAAATTAATATTATGTGGCAGACATTCTACATCACCTTTAAATGGATAACTTCCATACATAGATGCCAAATTAATTTGTGTCCATGTTAGTTCTTCGCCTTTACCATAATCTCCTGTATAAATAAAATCTCCTGTTCTAGTAATGTTGCTTATTCTTATTGGAAAAGGTCTAATTACCATAATTGTTTGAAGTAATCTTTCTGGCGATATTCCTGAATCAGCAAGTAATTGAGAAGTTGAAACATTTCTACTTGTAACAAAAGGATAATTTCCACTATGATTTAAGTCTAAATCACATCCTTGAGCACCTTCTAACATTACATATTCAGAGGGATTATCAAGATGACTATATAATCTTTCTAACCATTGATTATTAGAACAAACAACAGCATTTTTAAATGACCTAAAAAATTCTAATTTTTTATCTCTAATAACTTTTTCTTGAGTAACTGCTCCACATCCTTTAAATGTTGAACCGCTTTTAATATGTTCTCTCTCGTATTGTTTATGTCTTTCATCAATTAAAGGAACCATTTCGTGAACAAATATTTTTCTATCTCCTAAATATTTTTTAGCTTGTTCATATTCTTCTTCAAAAATTTCCATATCAATTGCTGATCCTGGTCCAATAAATAATTCAGTATCTGGATTAACCGATGATACTGGTATATTTCTAAAAATAGTAACAGTACCTTTTTCATCAACAAAAGTATGGCCTGCATTTGGCATACAATTAGTAACTGAAGCTCCTAGCTTAATAGATTTGTCTGTTGCAATTTCACCAATTACTTTGGCTTTACCACAACTACCAGCTTCACCATCTATTACAGATATTACATTTTTAATCATTCCTTACCCCCTCAGATAAATCTATTTTAAATCATTAATTACACCATTTATTAAATTCAAATCAGATGGAATAATCCATTTTACATTAGCCATCTTAAATAAAACTAAAGGTATAATAGCACCACTTCTTGCACCATCCATCCATTTAGGATTTGAAGGCATTAAAGCATATAATTCCTCAAGTGAAATACTATTAAATACTTTTTCAGTACCTTTAATGTAATCTTCTAAACTTAACATATATTTATGAATATTATCATTAAATAAAGTATTATCTACTAAATTAAATCCTGTTAATAATTCAAATCTTTCTTCTCCGCCTGTAAATATCGCACAATCATAATCTTTATCTAATTCAATATTAGATAGTCTTTCAGCAACAAAATTTTCCATTTCTTCGACAGTATCACCACTATATTTTTCATTAACTTTGCTAAATTTATTTAATAAATCAGCAACCCCAATAGTTAAATTTTTAGTATCAGTTATTTTAGTTCCTACAAAAGTTACTAATTCAGTAGTTTTACCACCCATATTAATTATTAAAACTTTTTTATTATTGTAATCATTTTCCATTGCTTTTGCTAAGTAATAGTTTTCAATACCATGACTGATAATGTTAAAATTCAAATCAAACTTATCATTAAATAATTTAACTAAATCTTGCTTTCTTTCTTGTATTAAGTTTCTAAAAATGCCAGTAACAAAAACATGTGTATTATAATATTTTAAATCATATTTAGACTTTAATTCTTCAAAGTAATCACATAGTTCTTTTAAATTACTTTCACTTATACCTTTTTCTGCATCAAAATCGTTTTTAAAATAAATAGAGTGTTCTTCTATAAGCTTTAATTCATTTTCATAACAATAAACTTTAATTGTTGATGAACCAAAATCAATATAATAATTTTGCATATCACCACCTCCTACCTAATATTTTACCACGAAACCATTAGTTTTTAATAATTATTTTATACATATCTATCAATAATTTGATTAACAATATCATTAATATTATCAATATCAATCGTAATAGATTGAGTTAAATCTTTTTTACTAGAAAAAATATTACAACTTGCATGGCAAAAAGGATTCTTATTTCTTCTATCACATAAATCATTGATAGATTGCCACATATTAGAAGAAATCCTCAATTTGTTTAAGTAAATCTCTTTTAATTCATCTTTTCTATAATTTACTTTAGTTTTATCAGAAGAATAACCTTTTACTATTTCTATATTTTTAGTAATTGAATCAAAGTAATTTTTATTGTATGCTTGAGCTTGTAATACATTTCCATTTTTAATCGATACTATCTCTAAAAATTTAAAAAAGCTAATAGGGGTTTCATTATAATGAAGTTTATGGACTTGCATATTAACTTCTTTATTAATAACACTATTTCTCCAATCATTTTTGTAATATTTTACTATAAAATCAACATTCTGTGGAAAATATTCCTTCATTTTATTTAATAGTTTTGTTGATACAAAATTCCTATAAAGCAAATATTGAAATGCCATAAAATTATGTGAAATAAACCAATTTCTTTCTTCTGCACAACAATATAATTTATTTAAAAATTTTTTTATAAGTTCCTCATCATGAGTATTTACTATCATAGAAACCAATCTTCTAGGATCTACTGAAATAACATTAAAATCATAATCAATAATCTTAGTTATTTTGTTTATTATTCTTGTACCCTTTAACCAATTAATATTTTTATATACTAATACATATAGAATTTGACCTGCATGATATTTTAACTGTTTATTCTCAAAATATTTATTTACTAAATCGGTATATTTTTGATAATTGATACTACCTTTTTCAGCACAATTAACAAGATCATTTAAAAAGTTAGATAAATGATTTTTATATTCAAATGGAATATCTATATCATCTCCATCTTCATCTATTATTGAAAAACTTTTTAAATCGTCAAAAATATCTTCAGTTTTTTTAAATACACTCTTTTTTCTGTTTATTGACAAATTTGAGTTGTAAATTAAATTTTCATATATTGAGCATATTTTATTTTCTATTTTATCGGGATTTAATCTACCATCAACATCTAATAAAATATAGAGATCATCGACATATCTGCAAATTTTAAAATTTTTAATTTGGATTTCTTTAGATAATGAATTATATAGTCTATTATCTATAATATCAAAATAAACAATAGTTGCTAAATATGATGATGTTACGCCACATTCTGTTTGTGGGAAGTTACCATTACCACACCAATTTAAAAATTCTTTGAAAATCATTTGTTCTTTTTGATTAAATTGAAAAGAATTTGCAAGCAATTTAGTCAATAAATCTATATCAATTTTATTAAAATAATCAGATATATCTATTTTATAATAATATTTATAATTTGGTGAAATAGCACTTACATAATCAACAAATTGTTTGTAGCTTTTTCGATAGTGCAAATCATTATTTTCAAAATTACCACCATATTTTACAAATATTTCTTCGTTCCGTTTTTGTTTATACTTTTTCGAAATATATAGTCCAACAGCTATATAATAGATAAACATAATGGGAGTTAATAATAGGCGGTTTCTGTAACTGCCATCACTTTTTCTACAATAGTTATCAATTTTATTAAAATTTTCATAGTTTGCAAAAATCGCCCCATTGCTAACATATAAATCAAAAAATGAAGTTGATTCAATGTTGTTTAAATTATTAAATTTATAAAACGGATATAATTGAAAATAAAATTTGCCATATTTTTTAGCATAATCTTTAACTAAATTGCATGCCTCTTTCCAAATATCATAAGTTATATTTATCATACCTACACCCACATTCATTTATAATTTTATCATGAAAATGGAAATTTACTGATACATAAAGGGAAATTTGTGTTAAAATATATTTAGAAATTGATATTAATTGTGAAAAGCAAAAAAAGTTGTAAATAACTTTACCAATCGCTCCAGTGACGTTTCTGTTCGAACTTTTACAGTTTGAACTTAACATATAATCAATCCGTTCGGGTTGATTTTTTTGTGTTTACAAAAGAATTAACTAGGAAAGGACGGTGTTAATTATGATAAAGTTTACTACCCAAGAGTTAGAAATGGAAAAAAGTTTGAAACAACGTATTGAGTTTATTT
>CALVXN010000045.1 GCA_944371315.1 uncultured Bacilli bacterium
TTGATGAAGACTATTATGATTCTTTACTTGCTGAAATTAGAGAAATAAGATTATCAGAAAGAAGATTTTATCAAAAAATAACAGATATATATGCTACAAGTATTGATTATGATAGAAAATCTCCTGTAACAGTAAAGTTTTTCAAAAAAGTGCAAAATAAAATGCATTATGCAGTATCTCACAAAACTGCATCTGAGATAATCTATGATAGAGTTGATAGCGAAAAAGAACATATGGGGTTAACAAGTTGGAAAAATTCACCTGATGGTACAATATATAGATATGATGTTGATATTGCAAAAAACTATTTAAATGAGAAAGAATTAAAGGATTTAAATAGAATTGTTACTATGTATTTAGATTATGCTGAATTACAAGCTGAAAATCATAATGCGATGACTATGAAAGATTGGGTAGAGAAATTAAATGCATTTTTACAATTTAATGGAAAAGAAATCCTACATAATGCTGGGAAAATATCTGCTAAAGTTGCGCAAGAATTAGCATATAGAGAATATGATAAATTTAAAACAAAACAAGATAAGTTATATAAATCTGATTTTGATAATTTTCTGAATGAAATAAAAATGATAGAAGGTAATGGTGATAAAAAGTGAATAAATTAAATGAATATTTAGAACAAGATATATGGAATCCTAAATATTTATTTCATGGAAGTCCTTATGAAATTGATGTTTTAGAGCCAAGAAAATCTACTGATGACCAAAATAAAGAAAATGAGGATTATGCAGTTTTTCTTACAAGTTGGTTTATTAATGCTACATCTTATGCTTTTAGAAATAAATTAAAAGAGATAAATGAACATTATGATTTTTCAATGAATCATAATGGTGAATTGCCCGCTATGATTTTTCGAGTTGATAATTTGCCTGATGACTTATATGGATACATATATGTTTTTAATAAAACAGATGATATGATAAAAGATAATCATGAATATACAACACAATATAGATGTTATCATGAATTGCGTCCAGTTGATATTGTAAAAGTTTATTATAAAGATTTTGCAGATTATTTTAGTAGAGAATCATTACAAAAACTTAAGTAGAAGGAAGTGCTTGAAATGAATAATGAAAAAATACCAACAAGTACCAATATAAATTGGTTGATACCGATTTATTGCAACCTCTTTGAAAATCCTTGTAAATAAAGGGATTGTGAGATTTTAGATCTTACACGTTTTAGCTTGAAATAGTTAAAATTTGAGTAAAAATGCCAAAAATATCATATTTTTAAAGCTTTTTAGTAGGACTATTAATAAGGTGATACCACCATTGCAACCCCTTTTGCAAATAAGTTATTTAATTTTTTATAAAAATACTATAATTAAAAATATAAAAATTACTAAATGAAGGTGATAATTATGATAGTTATATTTGAAGGATTGGATAATTGTGGAAAAACTACTTTAGTTCAAATGTTAAATAAATATTATTCTAGTATATAAATAGAAACTGAAATTTCGAAAGAGTTTGAAACTAATATTGGAAAAGAATTAAAAAATATGGCAAAAGAAGGCAAATTAGATCCAATTTTAAAAGCTTATTTATTTGCAACTGATAGATATATAAGAATGAAAGAAATATCTAAACAAGATTTGGAAAGTAAAATAATAATGTTTGATCGCTATGTTCCGTCTGCACTTGCATATAGAATGGCGGAAGGAGTGGATAAAGAATGGGTGTCTAATATTAATTCTATTTTCCCAAAAGCAGATATTGGATTTTTTATTGATATTTCTCCAGAAGAATCAGTTAAAAGAAACACAGATACGAAGTTTAATATAAAAGCAACACCTGAACATCTTAGTAAAGTTAGAAATTCTTATTTATCAATTTTAGATGAAAATAATTTAATATATACTAACGGAATGAGACCAATAGAAGAAATTTTTAATGATGTGTTGTCAAAAATAGAGGAGTATAGAAAAGTAAATGGAAAACGAATTAAATGAACTAATAAGGAATTTAGAAAAATGTAAATTATGCAAAGAAAAATTCGGTTTTGAACCTCATCCTATTTTTTTAGGTAATGTTAATTCTAAAATAGTGCAAATAAGTCAAGCACCTTCAGCAACAGTTCATGAAACCTTAAAACCATTTACAGATCAAAGTGGTAAAAAATTAAAATATGAGTGGTATCAAATATCAGATGAAGATTTTTATAACCCAGATAATTTTTATATAGCTGCACTTGCGCATTGTTATCCTGGTAAAGACAAAAATGGAAATGATAGAATGCCACCTAAAATTTGTTATGAAACATGGATAAAGAAAGAACTTGAACTTATTAATAATGAAATATATGTAATAATAGGTGCTAAATCAGCTAAAACATTCTTTCCAAAAGATAATTTTAATGAATTAATTTTTAAAGATAATTATATCAATGGTAAGTTAGCAATTGTATTACCACATCCTTCACCACTTAATATTAAATGGTTTAAGGATCATCCTGAATTTATGCAAGATAGAATAATTAAAGTTAGAAAAATAATAAAGACAGTATTGGAGGTAAAATAAATGATAGATTTAAATAAAATACAAAAAGATGTATATCAAAATAAATTAGATAAAGGTTTTAATGTCACTGATATTAATAAAGAATTTTGTTTAACATATGGAGAGATGGCAGAAGCATATGAAGCGTGGCGCAAAAAGAAAGATGATGTCGGTGAAGAAATAGCTGATGTTGTAATATATCTTTTAGGTTTGTCTGAAATATTGCACATTGATTTAGAGGAAGAAATACTTAGAAAAATAAATAAAAATAAGCATAGAGAGTACAAAGTCATTGATGGTGTTAACACTAGAGTAAAAGAATATGAAGAATAATATAGATGAATAAGAATTTTTGAATAATTTTCAAATATTTTTAAAAAATTATTAATTAAAATAATACAAAAATTATAATAAGAAGCAGGGAAAAAACCTGTTTTTTATGACATTCTAAGATTTGTCAATAATAAATTTTTATGTTATATTAATGCATACTGAAAAGACACGAAATTTCTAATTTTTTTAAAATTTTGAAATTATGTGTTTATTTAGTATATAATATTAATGTAATCAAGTGGTGTTGATTACTTATCTAATTGTTTGCATAGTACAAATATTTGTCTAAGAAGTTTAGTTGTACATGCAATTGTTGCAACGTAATGATGTTTTCCTTCATTGCGTTTTTTTCTGTAATAATTTTCAATATCATTTTCTACATGACATACTCTAGTAACACTTAAAATATTTAATATTGATACAAAAAGAATTTTTTCTTAAATATTTGTTTCCGGATTTGGAAATTGGACCTTTTATATTTATAGATTTACCAGATTGTTTTATAGATGGATCTAAACCACAATATGCTGTCAATTCTTTTATATTTTTAAATCTATTTATGTCACCAATTTCTGCGATTATTAGAGATGTTGTAAATTCACCAATACCAAATATAGAATTAATACTTTCAAAGTATTTTGTTTTCCTTCCTAAAAATATAATTTTATATTTAATTATTTCTATTTCTTTTTGATAAGTATTAATTAATCTCGCAAGTTGTGAAAGACTTGAAGTTATTTCATCATCTTTCGAAACAGATGGATAAGAATTGATTGCGTATTCTTTAATGGTTAAAGGTTTCTTTTTCCAATGTCTAAATCCATTCTTTTTAAAGAAATTTTGTAATGCATCAATTCTAGTATTAGAAATGATATCGGCATGTGGGTACTTTTCAATAAAACTTAGTGCCAAATCACTATAAATAGATTTATTTTTAAATATTAACTCATATTCAGGAAAACACAAATAAACTAAATTTTTATATCTGTTTTTCAAATTAACACATAGTTCATCTAATGCATGATATTGTCTAGATAGAGCATTCATATTTAAATAAATATCATCAGGTTTAATATACTCTTTAAAATCAGTAGTAAAAAATAATTCGGAAAGTGAAAGACAATCAAGTTTATCAGTTTTAGTTTTTCTTAGATTTCTTTTATACATTTTAGAATAGAAAGCATTAATAACAAATACCTTTAAAATTATTTTCTAAGAAAAATCTTTCAATGGGTCTATGATAAATGCCAGTGGATTCCATTATTACAGAAATATTATCTAATTTCAATTTGTTAATTCTATTAAGTAAATTAGTAAAATCATTAATAGAATGATTAATTTCGTATGGTTCAATTAGAACTTCACCACAAGAACTAATTAACAAAACCATACTTTTACATTTAGCCACATCAATGGCTAAAACATTTTGCATAAGCATACTTCCTTTCATGTACGATTGAACTCTAGAATCTCAATATTCCTCATCACGCTTGTTATATAAGATTAATTAAATAATCCTCACATTCTTAAACTAGGAAAATAAAAAGAAAAGAGCTAGGCCGTCATAAAAATGGATACAAAGACCCTTGGTATAATTTGCCTAAACTCAATCGTGGTAATTTATATTCATTTTTATAAAAATGAATATAAATATTATAATGTAAATATCAAAAGTTTCAACTTATCAAACCTAATCAATTTACTACTCAGTATTATACGTGATATAATATATGTGCACGTAACAATAAAAAGGAAGTGAAAAAAATGGAAAATTCAGAAAAAACGTTCCCAAAAACAAGTATTAACTGCTTGATACCAATTTATTTAACCTCTCCAAGAAATCCTTATAAATAAAGGGTT
>CALVXN010000046.1 GCA_944371315.1 uncultured Bacilli bacterium
ATATCAAATCTCGCAAAACCTTATATTTTAAGGGCAAAATTTGACTGTAGTTTTGAGTATAACAAAAGGGCATACCCTGTTACTGGAATTAATCCAATAACAACACAAATATTTAATAATGATTGAATTATTATTCCAAATCCAAGTCCAAATGCTAGATATTTTTTAAATAGATCATTTTGTTTTAATGCTATTTTTATAATTCTATAAAAAATAAAAGCCAAAAATGAAGTTACTATTAATATTCCTAAAAATCCAAATTCTTCAGAAATAATAGAAAATATAAAATCTGTTTGAGGTTCTGGTAAATAAAATTGTTTTTGTCGGCTATTTAAAAATCCTTGACCAAGTAAACCACCAGGGCCTATTGCATAAAGAGATTGGATGATTTGATATCCACTTCCTAAAGGATCTACCCATGGATTTAAAAATGATACTATTCTTTGCATACGATATGGTGCAACTATAATTAAACCTACTATACCTAATAAACCAAGTATTCCAGTTTTAACAAAAAATGACATTTTTACGCCAGATATAAATATCAAAACTATTAAAGTTAAAACAATAACCATACCTGTTCCAAAATCTGGTTCTAACATGATTAGTGCAAAAAATACACCAATTACTAAAAGTATGGGAAAGACTCCTTTTTTTATATCTTTTATTATTCTTTGATTCGTTGCTAAATATTTCGATACATAAATTATTAACCCTATTTTAGCAAATTCACTGGGCTGAATACCAAATCCCCCAATACCAAACCAACTTCTACTACCATTTCTTATAGTTCCAATACCAGGTATTAATACTAATGTTAAAAGAAATAAACAAATAAATAATATTAAATTGGATTTTTTATATAAATAATTTATATTAATTTTAGTAGTAATATACATTATTATAAGTCCAATTATAAAAAATGCAGTTTGGGCTTTAACAAATTTAAATGGGTCATTATATTTATATTCTGCCCATATACTACTTGCTGAATATATCATAATTATTCCAAATACTGCAATTAATATAACACTTATAAGGAGCATTTTATCTATTTTTTTTAGCATATTATCCCCCTATTAATTAATATTTTATTCTTTAAAAAAAATGACTTTTAATAGTCATTTTATAGCCATACCCCATAAGTTATTGCAGCCATTGATAATATAAAACCAGCTACCCAAAACATTTTTATGATATCTTGTTCACTCCATCCTAATTCTTCAAAATGATGGTGCAATGGTGCTTTTAAAAATATTTTTTTATTAAATTGCCTAATGGATATTATTTGAATTAAACTACTTAGTGTTTCAATTACAAATACTCCCCCAATTAATACTAATGATAATTCATGTCTTGAAACGACTGCAACGCTTGCTAGTGCTCCTCCTAGTGCTAAAGATCCTAAATCGCCCATAAATATTCGAGCAGGATGAGTATTAAATACTAAGAATCCAATTAAAGACCCAGTTAAAAGGAAACAAAATATTGCAACTTCTTGGTATCCTTCTAACCAGCCTGCATTCCACGTAATTATTCCATAAGCAAAAAATGCTATCGCTGCTAAGCCTCCAGCTAAACCATCTAAGCCGTCTGTAATATTAACTGCATTTGTAGTTCCAACAAGCAAAAATAGGATAAATATTCCAAACATCCAACCAAGTGGTATATAAATATTTAAAAATGATAAACTTAATGTTGGTTCTCCTCCACTTTTCATAAACAAGTAAAAGAAAACTAAAGCTATTACCATTTGAATAAGAAATTTTGTTACGAGACTTAATCCATTATTGTTATGATATCTTATTTTTAAATAATCATCTATAAAACCTAATAATGCATAAGCTAAAAATACAAATACTACTATAATTAAATTATAACTAATTTCTATGCTACCTTTAATATATAAAAGTATTAATGATACTATTACTGGTATTATGAATATTACTCCCCCCATTGTAGGAGTTCCCTCTTTTTTTAAATGCCTTTTTGATATTAATCTACTAACTGATTGACCAAAATGTAATTTTTTAAATAATGGGATTACAAATAATCCAGTTACCAATGATAATACAAATCCTAGCATCAGTGCCATCGCTGCTTTTGCAAGAATTAGCATAAAATCACCTCTTACTAATTATTATACTATAATTTTATTTTTATAAGTTGATTTTAATTTATATTTACATTCTTTTACAATTAATTTAACATTAAAACTACTGTCCCACCTTCTTTTACATACATTCCACCTGTAGGTGTTTGATATATAACTTTTTCCCCATTTCCACTATATTCAATATTAAATCCTTTCAGTGCTTTTTTAGCTTCTTCTAAACTTAAATTTGTAACATCTGGAACTGTAATATATTTTGTATCCAACCAAGTATATTCTTTTGGTATTCCTTCTGTGTCAGGTTCTATATTTAATATATCTATTGCACTTAAAAATATATTTCTTGCTATTGGTGCTGCTACTGTTCCACCATATTGAACAACATTTTTAGGATTTTCAATTGCAACATAAACCACTATTTCAGGATCATCTGCTGGCATAAAACCAATAAATGATAAAATATATTTTGAATCTGAATATACTCCATTTTCTACTGTTTGTGCTGTTCCAGTTTTACCACCAATCCGATAATTTTCAATATAGGCATTATGTCCACTTCCTTTTGCTACTACGCTTTCTAATGCGTATCGAACTATGGATGATGTTTCATTACTAATAACTTTTTTTAAAGCATTAGGACTAACACTCTTTATTATTGTATCAGTTTCTGGTTCTAAATAGTTTTTTACAACGTAAGGAGTATATAAAGTTCCTCCGTTTATTACTGCACTAACTGCTCTTACTTGTTGAATCGGTTTCTAATAAATGAAACTTTTTACCTAAATTATCAGAAGTAGTATAAAGACTTTCTCCTGTTTTCATATAAATATCTAATTTTATCTTTTTATCTTCTATTTTATTAACAATAATTTTATCAATTAATTCATTAAAAACATCACTATAACATTTATCATCAGTTAAACAATTGTCTAAAGCTTTTTTTATTTCGTTTATTTTATTTTTTATATAATTTTTATCTTTTTTATCTATTTTAAGTTCATTTAATTTATTTTGATAAGAGTTTATTTCTTCATTAAGTAAATCTACTTGTTTTTTGTAATCAGCTTTTTCTAAATATTCTTCCATTACAAGTTCTAATAATTTATCTTTTTTATTATTCAAAAGTAAAATTTTAGATTCTATATTTTTTATCTCACTATCATTATTATGAGATTCTAAATAGTTTTCACAAACACTCACTATTTCATTAAAAATATAATTTTTTCTTTTTAATAATTTATTAAACATATCTTTAAAAAGAGTATCTAATTCAAATTCAAAGACTCTAGGATTTGAACATCCTTTTAAGCTTTCTTTTCTATACACCTGACATTCCCAAACTGGATTGTTTTTTCTTTTTCCTGCAGATGATCTATGATAAGTTAAATTATGAGTTCCACAATAAATTTTTCCTGAATAAGTATATCTATTTTGAAATACAGCTTTATTAACGGCTCTACTTGCAAAACTTTCTTGTCTTTGTTTTAACTTTTTATTGGCTCTTTCCCATAACTCTTCTGAAACAATTTGAGGAACATTTTCAGTGTCTTTATAAATAATCCAATCAGATTCACTTAATTTTTTCTTTTTCTTAGTCCGGTAATCTAATACTTCTGTTTTATGACCACAATAATATCCTTTGTATTTAGGATTTTCGATAATTCTTGTAAGTATCGTGGTATCAAGTCTTTTACTAGTTTTACTTTTATAACCTAAACTATAAAGATATTTTGATACTTTGGACAGTCCATCTGTAGTATTGGCATATCTATCATAGATTATTTTAATCATTTCTGCTTGTTTTTCATCAATAACAAGTTTACCTTTATCTTTTACATAACCATAAATATTGGAACAACCTAAAACAACTCCACTATCAATACTTCTTCTCATACCAAATGATACTCTTTCGGATAATCTTCTTACTTCATCTTGAGCAATTGATGACATCATGGTAAGCCTAAGTTCTGAATCAGGTAAAATGGTATTAATATTATCATTTAAAAAATATACACCTACTCCATTTTGTAATAACTCTTGGGTATATTTGATGCTGTCTAGAGTACTCCTTGAAAACCTTGATATCTCTTTCGTTAATATTAAATCAAATTTATGCTTTTTAGCGTCTTCAATCATTCTTAAAAATTCTTCACGTTTTTTAACTGATGTTCCACTGATTCCTTCATCAATATATGAACCTATAAAATGCCAGTTAGGAACTTTACTTATATAATCATTAAAGAAAGATACTTGAGCAGATAAAGAATGTAATTGTTCATCTTTATCAGTTGATACTCTTGCATAAAAACATACTTTTAATTTTAATTCTTGTAGTGGAATTCCTTTCATAATATTATTTCTAACTGTATATAAGTCCATAGTAACGCCCCCTAAGTTAATATTTTGTAATTATCAATATTGTTTATATAATCATCATTAATTTTACTTTTTTCTAATGTAAGTTTA
>CALVXN010000047.1 GCA_944371315.1 uncultured Bacilli bacterium
TATTACCACATTATTGGTTCATGAAATTTTAATGGCAAATTGGAATAAATGTCACACATCTATTTTAAATGCACATTATTATATTTTCCAACATATTAGACCAACCTTTACAATTTTTTATAACTTTGATATTATTTTAACATATTTTAAAAATATATTTTTTAAAATGTTAAATTTGATGAGTTTTTATATGAAATATGGTATAATATATACATATAATAACTTAAAAAAGGAGGTATTTAAATGAATGAAATAACTTATGATAAAGTAGAAGATGAAAAAAGTCCTGAAGTAAAACAATTATATTGGGATATTGCATTTGGTCTTCAGGAAGTTGATGGATTAAAACCTTCTAAATATATGGTTGAATTATCTGAAGAACATATAAATGGTAAAAAAACATACAATCAAGTTCAAGAAGAAATTACTTCTTATTATAAAAAAAAACAAGATAATCATGATGACGATGATGAAGAAGAGGCAGATGAAGTAGCCACTGCTATATATGAAATACTTAATAATAAATCTTTTAGGTTTGATTATTTAACTTTAAAAAATTATCATCAAAGATTATTTTGTAATTTAAATAAAGAAAAATATAATCCGGGTGTATTTAGATTATACAATATGACTAAAGATGAACCTATTTTAAATGATGATACTGTCAATTATCAATCTTATGATATGATTGAAGAAACTTTAAAGTATGATTTTCAAGAAGAAAGAGAACAAAATTATATTGATTTTAATGAAAAGCAATTAATAGATAGAATTTGTGAATTTACATCTAGAATCTGGCAAGTTCATCCATTCCAAGAAGGTAATACAAGAACAACAGCAATTTTTATTCAAAAGTATTTAATTAGTATGGGATTTAAAGTTAATAATGAGTTATTTAAAGACAATTCGAAATACTTTAGAAATGCTTTAGTAAGGGCAAATTATACAAATTATAGTAAAAGTGTAAAAGCTGATAAAAACTATCTAATTATGTTTTTTGAAAATTTGTTATTAGGTAAAAATAATAAATTGAATAATGATGATTTAAAAATATAAGAATAGAAATTCTATGAGTTTTTGCATGAAGTTGTGACATTGCTTTTTTTTAAATTGAAATTTAGGGCTGTAAAAGTCAATCTTTTCAGATTTATTTAATCATTAACGTCACATTGGTGCGACGATTTTACCTTATGGAGCATAAGAGAACCACGTTTGAAAATCGCAATAAAGGTTAATTTCTATTGAAAGTATAACATATTTTATGATAATGTGTATAAATTTTTTACAAAGTTTTTAAATTTTAAAAAAAATATATCAAAGTGACTTTATATGTTATAATTTTATTAATATTTATCATTAGTTAGTTGGGAAGGATATAATGAAAACTTATCATGAAATTTTTGGAAAATTAATGGAAAAAAATAAAATTACAATTACAAAGAAAATTGAAAATGAAAATATATTAATAACAAGTTTTAAGAGAAAAAATAATTTTTCAAGATTATTATTACATAAAATTATAACAAGTAAAAGTATTGATAAAATTAAATTAACAAATAGTTTTAAAACAAGTGAAACTGAACTGTCCAAAAAATTAAACAATAATTATAAATATGTTATTGCCTTAGGATAAAAACATTTTGTAGATGATGTATATATTGAACTTAAAGCCAAGAAACATAACACTATTTTAAATACTAATTTTTCAATAAAAAATATTTAGAAAACAATATATCAAATTGTAAAATTGAAGTAATTAATGGTGCAGACCATTTTTATACAAATAAGTATGAAGAATTAGGCGAAATCATTGAAATTATTTTTAAGGAGAAAGGTAAGCATGAATAGAAACAATGTGGTATCTGAAATACAGAAAGAAGATATAGAACAATTACAAATAATTATGAAACAAGCTTTTGACAATAATTTAAGTAGCACAAAAGCTAATATGCTTTATAAAATATATAAAAATAATAAAGACATCTACGTTTTAGGCTATTATATAGAAAATGTTTTAGTTGGAACTGTAACTTTAAATATTTTAACAACTCCAACTGGAAAAGAAGCTACTATATGGAATTTAGCTGTTCTTGAAAAATATAGAAGATTGGGTATAGCAAGCAAATTAATGATTAAAGCAGAAGATATTGTAAAAAAGTATGAGGATATTAATCGTATTTGGCTGTTTAGCGGATATCAAAGAGAAAAAGCACATAAATTATATAAAAAATTAGGATATAATGAAAATATAGATAAAGCATTTGTAAAACTAATAAATTAGAAAAATGAAAAAAAGTTAAAAGTTAACATAAAAGTTTAATATTTATATAAAATAAAAACTTACGGACTATATAAAAGTTCGTAAGTTGTATTCAAATAGAACGATAACAAAGGTTATTTAAGACTCCTGAAGTAAAAGTTGATAAACAACTAATCATTAAAATATAAATATTTTAAAATAATTTAAGTTAATTTTAAAAAATATATTTATTTAATGTTATAATTAGTTTGTGAGGTGATTAAAGTGTTTTTGTATGTAGTAATGGTTATAATTGTAATTGCATTAATAGTTAAACTATCAAATGTTCAAAACGAAAATATTGAATTATTATCTGAAAAATGTAGAAATGATATTTATGAAGAACATAAAAGAAAATCTACAAAATATTTATCAAATGAGTTGGCTGAAATATCTAAACAATACCATAAAAGATTAAATTATTATATATCTGAATACAAAAAACAATATGGGTCTGAATGTATGACCCCATTTGGATATGACGAAGAAAAGTTGATAAATGGTGGTAAATCTTTTATGAGGTATGATAAAAATGATATGAAATTATATTATCAATATAATGTTATATGCGAAATATTAGCCAAAAGAGGATAAGCTTTATTATTTAAAACTTTTATCATTTTTAGAAATCTGCTACTTACAAAAATATTTACTGGACTTTATAGAAATAGAAAGAAAGATAATATACAATTTCTCATAAGTATTTTTTATAAAAATATAATTTAAATGTTTTAATTTAATTGCGAGGTGATTATTTGTGAAAAACAAAATTTTAATTATGGTTATTTTTATTGTTGCTTTATTAGCTACAGGATGTAATAAAAATGAAAGCAAAAGTGTAGAAAAGAAGCCTAGCGAAGTATTAAAAGAATATCTATTAGAAAACAATTGGAAAGAATCAGAAGATTCCAGTGATGACTTTAAATTAGAAATAAGAAACATATTGGATGAAGAAGGTAAGCCAGTTAATATAGATATATATTATTTAAATGTTAAAACATTAAAAATTTCTAGAATTACTAGAATTTCTAAATTGCCATCTACTAGCACAGAATATTCATTTAAATCAAATATATCTTCTGGTACATATATTTTATTAAATGATAAAGACGATTGGGAAAAATATGTTACATTTACTTATGACTTTAATAGTGGAACATTGACATCGGATGATAGTTCCTCAAAAAGTTTATGTACAAATCTATCTGTGAATTTAAAAGATTACCTAGAAGAATTAATTGCGGATGCAAATTTAAATATAGAAGATTTTAAATAGAGTTATAGCAGACCATTAATTGGTCTTTTTTATTGTGGAAAAATTATGTGCAATTTTTAAGAATTAGATATATGAACAAGAAAATTTATTTTGATTTGAGTACTTGTTTATCATATTGTCAAATTAGCAGTTAAAAAAAGTATTAAAGAATACTATGAAGAAAAATTAACTTATAGATGTATTAAAATTTACTTGCAATTTAAATAACAAAATACAACTTATCTCTCAAAGTTGTCTTTTTCTTTAATAATATTTAACATATCATTACAACCTTTCTTAGACACAAAAAAACTTAATTATTTCTAATTAAGTTTTATCTCAACATCGGTTGTTCCGACGATTTTTACAACTGGAGCGAATCACATACAAGTTACGAACTTTATTCTCTTTCTGTATTCATTATATATTAAAATTAATATATTTTCAATATTATAATTTCAACATTCTCCAATAGTATAGATTATTTTTGGTTTTAATGGTATAATTAGCACAACAAACAAATCGTTAAATAGTAATTTATGAGGAGGAATTAAAAATGTTAATTATGGCTCTTGTAATAAATATAATAATTATAGTATTTGAA
>CALVXN010000048.1 GCA_944371315.1 uncultured Bacilli bacterium
GTGATTATTTTAACAAGTTAAAATAATCTATAGTTGGTTTGTCGTGACTGTGTCACTTATGTTTGACAAACCTACATTTTGCAATTCTTTTATATTTTCATTATTATAAACTTTTCTTGTAACATTTTTATCTGAGTGCATTCAATTCACCATGTTTACCTTTTTCATATTATCTTTTTTTACAGTATTTAAAGTATGTCAATAATTTAGGAAAATGTCTCAAAAATTAATAAACATTAACGGGGAAATATTCTCGTTTTTGTTTGTAATTTTATAACTTGTTTTATAGAAGTCAATAACAAGCTCGTTACACTCGTGTAAACATTATTGACTTCTATTTTCACAAGTTATAATCAGTCATTAACAAACAAGAATAATAAACTTAAGCATATTGATGTTGTTCATGACTTTTTTGCATTTGTTTAAGAAAAGATTTTAATTTCCAAGGATGAGACATAGGAGGAATATATTTTTTCTTTTCTTTAACTTCAATTTTTTGATCAAAGTTTTTAGAAAATCTTTCATTTCTAGATAATTCTCTTAATTCATATATTTTTTCATCAATAGTAACTAATAATTCTCCACTAAATGCCCTAATAACTAAGCAATCTGTTTTAGGAGTAAAACATTTTAATTTATTATTTAAGTATGGTTGATAGTATTTACCACAATATTTAATAGAATTACCATTATCAATTTTTCTAGGAGTTAAAACAGCTAAAATATAATTAATTGTTTCTTCAGTTGGAGAAGTTTCAAAAACCGATTTAAATTTTGTATAATCAAGAGCAAATTTTTTATTAAAATTTGGAACAAAAACATCTATTAAGTATTTATTAGCTTCTTCAATAGTGGTAATGCCGTGTAGTTTTAATTCATTAACTAACCTGCCTTGAAAAGTACCATTTGTACGTTCTATTAAACCTTTTGCTTGGGATACAGAAGATGTTTCAAGTTCAATACCTAATTGTTTATAAGCATATCCATATTGAGTTAAAACATCTTTGTCACTTGTTCTTTTATCAGGATTTAAAGACATATAGTTAAATACAGTACGATTATCAGTAAAAAATTTGTATGGTATGCCATATTTAGTAAGTATTTGATAAAAAACATGATAATAACCATTTAGAGTTTCCTGTTTGTCAAACCAAGCTCCAACAATGGTAGAAGTGGCTTTATCGATAGCAAGATGTAAGCAAGATTTAACACCACCGAACCACATATGAATTGAGCCGTCTTGTTCAATTACTTCTCCAAAGTATTTAGGCTTTTCACCTCTAGGGTGAGAATCTTCTAAATCAATTTCATGATTTATAATATGTTCAATTTGTTCATTACTCATAGCAAGATTAATTTTCTTTTCATCTAATAGTTGTTTCTTTTTAAATTCTCTTTTAGTTTTCTTTCTAGCTTTAGGAGAGAGTATACTAGCTTTAGTTAAGGTCTTATAGATAAAGTCATAAGATACATCAATATTTTCATCTTTTTTTAGAAATTCTTTAAAGTGATTAAAATTCCAATCTTGATATTTATTCTTATATAATAGTATAATATCTTCGGAGATTGACTTATCTAAAGCATTAACAGGTTTTTTTGATCGATTGCCGTGTATAAATGCAGATTTGCCTTTCTCTTTATATTTGATAATAAGACGATCAATTTGTCTTCTAGATAAATCGAGCTTTTTACTAGCTCTATTTTTATTGCCATTATGGTCAACTAGTTCTTTGATAACTTCGTATTTCTCTTGTTCATTCATTCTTAATTCTACCTTTCTCATATTTCCACCTCAATGGAGTATTATATAGTATTGAGACATTTTCGCAAGTTAACACTTAAGACATTATCACAAATTAATCATAAAACCGAAATTCAAATTGCAATACGAGTTGTAATTTCTTTTGAAGTATTATATAATTTAAGCATAAAATATGTACCTACTTTTTAGATACTTTAATTAAAATAATTGTAGCATAAAATAATCGTTTTATCAAAATTAGGTCAGGGAAATGTTATGTTAAATTAACCCTATATTTTATAAAAAAATTGTTTGGCAATAAAATACAAAAGAAGTTGGAATAAATTGTTGAATGTTTGGTTGTAAAAAACAATCATTTATTAACAATGTATTAAATAAATAATTTAATTAATATTTTGGTGTATTTATTAAAAAATGAGATTTAACAATTTATAATGATCGATTTCAAAATATAATTAATTCAAAAGCAAAGGAAGTTGAGTAAGTTTATGAAGGAAAAAATAATAATTATTATAGCAATAGTTATTGCTTTATCATTATTTATTTTATTTTATTTTTCAAAAGGAAATAAATATACCGTTAATGATATTGCTAAATATTTAGAACAATATAATAATGAATTTAGTATAAAAGACATAAGAGAGCAAAAAATATATTTGGAAAATATTAATAATAATCCATTGGCGCTTTTTGAATGTTCTCCTAAAAACAACACATCAATTAAATTTTATATATATGAAACGTATTCAAATCCAGGTTTACCATTTGGAAAAAATATTTTAGCAGATACTTATAATGAAGAAGTTAATAAGTATTTAAAAGATAAGTATTTAAAAAAAATTGTAATTGAAAATGCAGGTTGTATTGATAATGCTATAATGGAAATTGATACTATCAGGGAACAAATTTATTTCGAAAAAAATAATAATTTTGGTATTAAAAATGATTATTTATATACGATTTGTTTAACAATAGATTATTATAATAATATAAATGAAGAGATAGTGTGCTTTAATTATGGAGAAAAAACAAGTGATGTTTTAATAAGAAAATTGAACATACAAAAAAGAAGGTAATATATAAATGGTTAAATAAAATGTAGAAAATGAGCAAAAATAATTGTCGATTTTCTACATTTTTAATTAATGTTACAATTACAATAGCTACTATTTATACTGAAAATATATGAATGTGTCCTCACATGTTTTGTCTGGCAAGCACTGAATTTATACTCCAACACAAATTCTGAAATGGGAATTGCCCATACCCCTTTATTTGAAAGATAGTATTAATCATTAAGATGACTCTATTATATATAATAAGTTTATTAATATCTAAATTATAAATTGTGAGTTGTTTATTAAATAGTTCAGCAATAAAGAGTGAATTCACTTTTTATTTTATAAAAAACATTCAAAAATAAAAATTGAAAAATTTTTTGCCCAAAAAGAAAAAATAAAGAAAGCAAAAAAGAATCTGCCAATAATATTGCATAAGCCACAAGCTAATAATTTATCTTTTTTTAATGCTCTTTTTTCTATTCACCTCGTATACATCAACTACCTTTATATAAATATCAAATAATTGATGCAAAAAAAATTCATGTAAATGTCAACATAAAATGTCATAAAAATTTTAATATTAAAATGTCATAAATTATGGGGGTTTAATACACTCATTTTTTTATTCCAATTTCCTTTATGACAAGCAGAAATATTTTAAATAAATTATAAGTTGTATTAATTATTAATTTTTCAAAAATAAAAAATAATAATTAAACTCCAACAAAGTATGAAATGTTTCTTTACTTGTCAAAAGTTTTCTCGACATAAAATCATTTTATAGATTATTCAAAATGTTGCACTTGGCTTTTTAATTTTTAATTTTATGACTTAATTCCCGTTATTAAATCTACGGGAATTCCGAATTTTATTTTAGGTTTAAATATTTAAAGTATTGACAATTAATTTTATTGTGTTATAATAGTCAATCAAAAAAAGGAAGTGTTTAGTGTGGAAAAAGCCAAAAAGCAATTAATTTTATATGCTGGTGCATTAGTTTTAGTTGGCTCTATTGTTACCACTACTTTTGTTACTAGTTTACCAACAAAAGGTAAGAAAAAATCTAGCAAGGATTATTTTAATATAAGTGATGATAA
>CALVXN010000049.1 GCA_944371315.1 uncultured Bacilli bacterium
GCAAGCATGAAAAATAAAAAAACTAGATTTTACCTAGGTTTAAATGATTTTTTTGCGTTAAAGTGTCAAAGATGGGGTTTTAATGATAAAAGTAATAAAAATTTTAAGACAATAAATGACATTGCAAAAATTGATGAATATATAAAAAATAATTGTGCTTTTGAGTGCAGACACTTTATTTTAAAAGCAATAGATATTGAAAAAAAATAAAGGCTTTGTTATAATATAAAAGAAAATAAGAAGGGACTGAATATAGTGGAAAAAATTAAAATAAATTTGACATCCGGATCAGCATTAGAAAAACCATTAGTTACAGCGTTTAATAGCAATAATGCATCTTATGTTGTATTAGATAACGAAATTAATGGAACTATGGGCTTGCCAATAATATTAGTATCAAAGTTAGTTAACAATGTTTTAACTAAAATAGAAGATCAAAATGAATGGAATGCAGTTAAAGAAAGCTTACGTTTTATAATATCTGGGAACCAAGTGGATTATATTACTTTACAACCTGAAATAAATGCAAATGATATGTTTTTTTCTCAATTAACATTACCAGTTGCATCATTTGAAGCATTAAAAAACAATTATAAACCTCAAAGTGAAACAGATAATACTGCACAAAATTCTGCAATACCAACTAATCCTGCAATTGAGTTAAATAATATTACAGAACCAATAACAAATGGAATAAATTTAGGACAAACTCCTATAAATCCAGAGGTAAATTCAAATCCAATGGAAACTCCTATTATGAATAATACGCCAAACAATTTAGAACAACCAACTGTTCAAAATATGGCACAAACTGTTAATGTTCCAGAACCAGAAGTTGTTCCTAATGTTGAACCGGTAACCCCCGTTATGCCATCAGCTCCAATGGATGCACAAACTGTTGCTCCAGTTGATACGAACACAATAACATCAATGAGTAATGAAACACCATTACAAACAACAATAGAAAACGCAATAAATGAAAATATTACACAAGATGCACCAACAATAGATACGCAAGCATCAGAGCAAAATGTTCCAAAGGACTTTACTGCAGATAAAGAGGCATTTTTAAAAGCATGTGAAAACATGTTTGATGCACTGGTTGCAAAATTTAATAATAAATAAGAAAATGGGTATTAAAACCTATTTTTTTTATATAATTTAGTATGAAAGATACAATAAGTTTTTATTATAATATCGATATTGATACACTTGAAGAAAAAGATGGGAAATATCACTTTAAATATCAAAATCGTGACTTTTTCTTTGTATTTTTTAATAGAAATTTGGAGGAATTGGAAGATTTACTTGATTGCATCAGCGAAATGCAAAAAAAAGGAATAGATGTTCATGGAATTTTAATAAATAAAGATAATAGTATTTTAACAAAAATAAATGAATATAATTATATATTATTTTCAGTTAATAATTGTTCTGAGACATATGATATATTTGATATTATTGATATGAATAATAAATTAACATTAAATAACTATAATTCCAAACTTTATAGGAATAATTGGGAAAATTTGTGGATGCAAAAAGTAGATTATTTTGAATATCAAATAAGAGAACTTGGTTTAGATAAACAAGTAATTAAGAATAGTTTTAGTTATTATATTGGGTTAGTGGAAAATGCAATAAGCTATGTCCATAATGTAAAACTAAAATATCCATCTCAAGGAACAATAGTATTATCCCATAGACGTATTTTTTATCCCAATTATAAATTAAATTATTTAAATCCGTTATCATTTATATTTGATTTAGAAGTTAGAGATATTGCAGAATATTTAAAAGCTATGTTTTTTTCAGACGATGATGAAAGTGAAGTATTAGAAGAACTTAAAAGTTTTTTAAAAATAAAGCGATTAACTATTTATGAATATAATATGCTTTATGCAAGATTATTATATCCATCGTATTACTTTGATATATATGAAGAAGTAATGAACAAAGAAAGAAGTGAAGAAGACTTATTAAAAATAATAAGTAAAAACGAAAATTTTGAAGAGTTTTTAAAAAAGGCATATTTAGAAATAACCAAATATGCCATATTAGAAAAAGTAGAATGGATTATAAATTAATATTAATTACTCCTTGTAATTCGGGAACTTCGGTTTTAAAAAACTCAAATATACCATCATTTATTGTATTATCTTGATAAATGCAATTTTTACAAGCACCAGTTAGTTTTATATATAAAAAATTATCTTCATATTTAACAAATTCTATATCTCCACCTTCCATTATTAAAAAAGGTCTAATTTGATCAATCATATCTTTTAACTTATCTTCCATTATATCACCAACAATATTATAAATGTAAAAGGTTGTTAAGTAAACAATTATTTGATATACTAAAAAAAGTAAGAGGTGTATAAATGTCAAAATATAAAATGGGGGATATAATAAAGTGTAAAGTAAGTGGAATAACAAATTATGGTTTTTTTGCTAAAATCGACAAAGATTATGTTGGATTATGTCATATTTCTGAAGTTTCCAATGACTTTGTAAAGGATATTAATGATTATGTCCATTTGGATGAAATAATTTACTGTCAAATAGTAGATATTGATTTAGGAAAAAAACAAATAAGATTGTCGATTAAAGATATTTACTATAAAACTGAAGAAGATGGTAAACATATAGTTGAGTCTAGGAAAGGGTTTCTACCTTTAAAAAATATGTTGCCAATTTGGATAAATGAAAAAATGCAAGAATATGAAAATATTAAAAATAGCTAAAAATATACTATATATTGTTTTTAATAATTGTATAATAATAAAACAAAAAACTAGACATTTGTCTAGTTAAATTTTAATTTGGTGCCCAAGGCCGGACTTGAACCGGCACGGGTTGTTATACCCGCAGGATTTTAAGTCCTGTGCGTCTACCTATTCCGCCACTTGGGCAACAAGGCACTGTCTTAATTGAATAAGACTTCTTAATTATAATATGAAAAATTAATAATTTCAAGTGTTTTTTATTTATTTTTATTACAAAATATGGTTGACACATTTATTTCAATTTGTTATAATCAAAATGCATTGAGAAAATGTATGGAGGAATACCCAAGTCCGGTTGAAGGGATCGGTCTTGAAAACCGACAGGTCGAGAAATCGGCGCAGGGGTTCGAATCCCTTTTCCTCCGCCAATTTTTAAGATATCGCGGGATGGTAGCAGTTTGGTAGCTCGTCGGGCTCATAACCCGAAGGTCGTAGGTTCAAATCCTACTCCCGCAACCAATGGTTCGTTAGTGTAGTGGTCTATCACGCCTGCCTGTCACGCAGGAGATCACGGGTTCAAATCCCGTACGAACCGCCATATGGCTTCATAGCTCAGTCGGTAGAGCAGAGGACTGAAAATCCTTGTGTCGCTGGTTCAATTCCCGCTGGAGCCACCAGAAAGATAAACATAAGCCAGTAATGGCTTTTTTTAATAAATGCCGTAATAGTATAATGGTATTACAAGTCCATGGTAAGGATTAAATCAGTGTTCAATTCACTGTTACGGCACCATAGGGAAATTAGTCGAACTAATCGACTTTAAATATATGAAAGGTTAATTTCGGTTAACCTTTTTTTGTTTG
>CALVXN010000050.1 GCA_944371315.1 uncultured Bacilli bacterium
GATTTTCCTTTAATGTTTAATCATTTATTATATGCTCTTACTCTTTCAGTTACTATAATTGTTGTAGCTGTTCCAGATAATTGTAGTCTATATGTATGATGAGAATTAATATAATAAACTAATTATTGATAATTCGTTTTAAAAATGATGGCATAGAAATATAGCCATCTTTTTTTATACACCAATTTTAGCCTCGTAGAAAGATAATTTATTTTAAATGATAAATTAGTCTATCTTTGATATAATATCTAACCATTAATCAAGTTTTTATCAAATTTTTAACAATAATATTCTTAATAGCTCAATATGGTATAATTAATGAGTAAATCTTTTAAATTTAAAAAAAATTAAAAAAATTTAAAAAAATGTAACTTTTTTGTATTTTGATTTGTTATATAAGTGAAACCGGTTTTAGGAGGGAAGAAATGGATATACAGTTTCAAAGAATATATAATTTGATAAAAAATGACATCTTGCGATTGACTTATGTTTATACTAAAAATATATCCGATGCTGAAGACGTTACACAAGAGGTTTTTATAAAATTATATGAAAATATGAATAAATTTGTTAAAGAAACTGATGAAAATATAAAAAAATGGTGCGTTAAAGTAGCAGTTAATAAATGTAAAAATTTATATTTTTCATCCTGGAAGAAAAAAATATGCTTGTTTTTGGAATTTAAAACTAATAAATCTTCACAAACGAATAATTTATATGAGGATTTAAATGAATGTTTATTTAAATTATCTGAAAAATATAGAGTAGTACTAGTTTTGTATTATTATGAAGGGTATAAAATACAAGAAATATCTACTATATTAAATTTAAATGAATCTACGGTGAAACAACAACTAAAAAGAGGAAAAGAACAATTAGAAAAACTTTTAATAGAGGAGGAAGATTATGGATTTCAAGGAAAACATTGCTAATACTTTAAATAAAGTAAAAGCATCTAATGAATTAGATAAAAAAATATTTGATTCAACTATTAATAAACAAAATAGCAAACTATTTGTATTACAAAAACCATTTTTTAGAAAACAAACTGCATTAATTATTGTAATTGCATTTTTTTCAGTTATTACAATAGTTGCAGCTAGTGAGTATGTGCAAAGATATATACTTAACAAAACTATTGATGAAGACGGTTGGTTTAAACAAACTGTAGAATTATCAGAACCTGTAATTATTGATCAAAATAATAATGTTACATGTGATAATATTACAAATTTACAAGATTTAGAAGAAAAATTAGGGATAGAATTTGCTTTTAATCCAGAAGAATATAATTCACAAATCAACAAGTGTGATATTAGATATAATGAAACAGGTGAAATTGAAAGCGTAGAAGTCTCTGTTTTTGGCTTTTATAATTTTGATGATTATAATAAAAAAATAGATTCCAATTATAAAGAAGATATTACTAATCCTAATTTCATGGAAAGAAATGAAAAATTAAAAATATTAGATGTATCAATTGCATTTATAACACCGTTTGCATCGCAGGAAACAAAAGAAGAATTAAAAAGCAAACTAGGAAGAGTAACATCTAATTATGAACCAGAAAATACAGAGTTTTATTTGCCAAATATAAATACTTATGGGTATTATAATATATTTCCAACCAAGAATATTCCATTAAGCAAAAATGCTATATTTGTTTATAATAATATTTTTTATAATTTTTCGGGAAACAGACCTATAACAATTGAAGAAATATTAAAAATACTTAATAAGTTTTAAATTTATAGAAAGAAGTGATTCTAGTGCAAGATTTATATAACAAAGCAAAAAATAAAATAGAAAGGGAAAACGATAATGAAATCAATAAATAAATTTTTATAATAATGTTGGTAATTACTATAATAGTAATCCTTGCGCAACAGCAATAAAATATTATTCTGTAAGTTAAATATATAGGAGGACAAAAGTTTTATAAAATTTTTGGAAAAAATTAAAAAGAATATAAGTCGATACTCTCACAAATCAGGCAAAAAATAAATTATAATTCAAAGTTAGTTTTAGAATTATTCAACTCTTTATTTATTATTTCTTTAATTTTATCTATATCAGTAAAGAATAGGTTAACTCCTTCTTTTTTTAAACGCATAACTTCAAAAAAGTTAGCTTCTATTTCTTTTTGAATACCAGTTGGAACACGATACGGTATACCATTAACAGTATGAGGATGGTTTAAATATCTTTCAATAGTCGGAAAAGCATTTTGAATTAATATTGCATTTGGTTTATTAGCAATATTTCTTATTAAAATTGTATTACATTTGCCATATTTTTTAATTTTTTTATTATACTCTTTTTTATATTTATCAACTTTACTACTTAGGGGAATAAACCATAATATATCATTATCTTTAATAACAAAATATGATGGTCTACTATGATTCCCCATATGGTTTATTTGTAAATTAGGATCATCAATCAATTTCAAAAAATCTGATGATATATGGTATAAGTATCCAGTTTGAAGTTTCATTATATCAGCACCTCTGAATAATTATATCAAAAAAGAGTACCCAAAGATACTCTTAAATTTACAATGTGAAATAATTTATTGCTCGCACCATTCACAAGCGAGAACATCCACGATGTGAAATAATTTATTGCTCGCACCATTCACAAGCGAGAACATCTACAATGGTAGATTAATATTATTATATGAGTTTTTTCTCATTTAATACACTACTAATATACCACAAAATGTTGATTCTGTAAACAGATTAACGCAATTTCTTTCGACTTTGTCAACGGTTTTAAGTAAATTAAATAATTAATTTGCTTTTTTGGTGTAATAAATGTATTTATTATTTATTAAATTATCTTTTAATGTTTTGTTTTAGAATTTTTTTATTATTTAAACATATATTTGTTGTGGGAGGACAAGCATATGGGGTTAAATGATAATGAAGTAATTAAAAGTAGAACATTATATGGAACAAATGAAATTACTAAAGTTAAAAAAAATACATTTATACGACTTCTAATAGAATCTTTGGGGGACC
>CALVXN010000051.1 GCA_944371315.1 uncultured Bacilli bacterium
AGGGACACTATACATATAGTAGCTTTGGCAAGTTGGGTAAAAACTCATACAAACTTAAAGGTTGCATGGTATAGTGGTAGGCAAGAGCTTAGTGATATAGTAGCAAGGCAATTAAGGTGGTTTGACTACATTAAACTTGGACCTTATAGGGAGGAGTTTGGTCCACTTAACAGTAGGACTACTAATCAAAGAATGTACAAGGTGCATGACTGTGAATTAGAGGATATAACAAGTAAATTTTGGAAGGAATGATAAGTATGGTAACACAGGAGTACAGAGAAGGCAATTTGGCAGTAAGGACTACTGTTGTTACCTTTCTTTGTATTCCAATATTCAAGTTCAGAAAGACTTCAACAAATAATGTGGCAGTAGGGCAACTTACTCCTATCAAAGAAGTAATTAAAGTAAAAGGATTTATAAGACATGAAACTAAAGATTAAAGTAAAAGTGCTAACAGAAGGCTGTATGCCTGAAATCAATGAAAAGGGAGATTGGATTGACCTCAAGGCTGCAAAGGATGTGGAGTTCAATGCAGCACAGTCTGGGACTCTCAAGAAAAAGACTGTAGAAGGTGAGGAGATAGGCTACAGGAATGTAGAAATGAGTACCTCTTATATTCCTCTTGGAGTAGCCATGAAACTTCCTGATGGATTTGAGGCTATTGTAGCATCAAGAAGTAGTGGACCAAAGAAGCTCAACATCTTTATTCCCAGTGGAATTGGGGTCATTGACCAAGTTTATTCTGGTAATAGGGATGAGTGGAATTATGTTGCATCTCCTATGAAAGCCACTACTATTCATAAGGGAGACAGAATTTGCCAATTTAGAATACAGCTTAGTCAGAAGGCTACTGTATGGCAAAAGCTGAAATGGCTATTTAGTTCAGGAATTGAGCTTGTAGAGGTAGATGACTTAGGTGATAACAATAGAGGAGGATTTGGTAGCACTGGAGTTAAGTAATAACTGAAAAAAAAAGCATGAAACATGATTTTAGAGATGATTGGTATGGTCATCTTGGTATTGGCAGTAGCATTTATTGCCAATACCATTGATGATATGAGAAAAAAGAACAATAGCAAAATCTCCTTTAAGGAAGCTATGGATTTGGTAGAGTTGCCTGTGGTGACATTTTATAATGGTGATAAGAAACTGAACTTCTTGCTGGACACAGGAAGTAATGTGTCTTACATCAACAGCTCTATTATTCCTCTTCTTGACCATGAGAAGACTGATAAGGAGATGAATACTATTGGAATTGAAGGCAATAAGGTTAGTAACCAGTTCTGTAAAATGTCTGTGACATATAAGAATCAGGTATTTGAAGAGGAGTTCAGTATTGCTGACTTGGATGAAGCATTCAGTGTGGTAAAGCAGGAGTCTGGAGTTCAAATTCATGGTATCTTAGGGAGTAAATTCTTTGAAAGATACAAGTATGTTCTTGATTTTAAGGAACTTATAGCATATATCAAGTAATGGAAAAGATTATCAGACTACATTCAAGAGGTGGTGAGCAAAACTATCTAAAAATGATGATGAAGCCTGATGGTTCTGAGTCAAAGACTTATTTGATTAAAACTAATATGCCTACTTTAAGAATGGGATATATAGATAATAAGAATAAGTTTATTGACCTATCTGGTGGACCAATGATAGTTGAAGGCTCATTACTTGAAGAAGCCAATGCAGTAGTTAAATCAATTGACTTTATTGCTGGATATGGTCATACAATAACATTTGAATGATATGATATATTTTGTTACTGGTCAAAGAGAACTATTTGAATTTCCTGATGCCAAGTATAAGTGTATCTCTGTAGAAGAGTCTCTGAAGATACTGGAGCCTCTACGAATAGTAGGTTTGGATACTGAGACTACAGGTACAGAGATATGGCAGGGCAAGTTGCTTACCCTTCAATTAGGTAATAAGGAAAATCAAGTGGTAATAGATTGTACAACTATAGATGTGAAGCAGTACAAGAACTATCTTGAAAGTGACAGATTATTTATCATTCATAATGCAAAGTTTGATTTAAGATGGCTATATAAGGAACATATTGTAGTCAGAAATATCTATGATACTTATTTAGCTGAAAAGATTCTATATCTTGGTTTTCCTCCGGGCATTATCTCCCTCTCTTTGCAGGCTTGTTGTGATAGATATTTGAATGTCTTTCTTGACAAGACTGTGAGAGGGAAGATACATGTAGGAATGACTGAGGATGTCATAGTTTATGCTGCAACTGATGTAGTATATCTTGAAGATATTATGAATAGTCAATTACCAATCATCAGTGCAAGAGGTCAGAGAGTTGCACTTGATATTGAGAATGAGTTTGTAAGAGTCCTTGCATATATTGAATTTTGTGGCATTAGGCTTGACCCTGAGAAGTGGAAGGCTAAGATGGCTAAGGATGCAGAGAGGCTAAGAATTGCAGAGCAAAAGCTCAATGAGTGGGTAGTTGATTATGTAATGAAGAAGAATGACCCTTCTTTAATTGCAAGCAATTATGATTCTCATAAGAAAGGCAAGCCAGCTAAACTTGCAGACAGTGTATATGTGGTGATACCTGCACCATCACTATTCTCTGAGTTTGATACTGGACCTCAATGTATTATTAACTGGAACAGCTCTAAGCAAGTAATCAGATTGTTTGAAGAACTTGGGTTTGACCTATTGGTCAAAGATAAGAAGACAGGCAAGATGAAAAAGTCTGTAGAGTCTAAGTACATAGAATTACAAGCTGATAAAAGTACTATTGTTCCTTTGTATCTTGAGTATTCAGCAGCCTTCAAGGTAGTAACATCTTTTGGTCAGAACTTCCTTGATGCCATTAATCCTGTGACACATAGAATACATCCTACCTTCAACCAGATGATGGATACAGGACGCCTATCATGTGGTTCAGGAGGTAAAGGCAAGGGAGGTAAGACTAAAGATGATGATATTGCAGAGGAGGAAGATGAGAATAAAGATACTACAACTCAATCAAATGATAAGAGTGTCAATATTCAACAGCTTCCTGCTACAGAAGAGACAAGAGCAGCCTTTATCCCTGAGAAGGGGCACATGTTGATAGACTGTGATTATGGAGACCAAGAGGGTCATGTATTTACAGAGCTGTCTGGTGATAAGGAGTGGATTGATTTCTATAATGACCCTAATCAAAGAGATGGACACTCATTTGTAGCTAAGATGTGTTTTCCCAAAGACCTTGATGGTATTGAGGAAAAAGATGTCAAGAAGAAGAGGAAAGACCTCAGAGATTTGGCTAAGAAAGCAAGGTTCTGCTTCAATTATAATGGGCAAGCTCCTACAATGGCTACTAATTGTAACATTCCTGTAGACTTTGCAACTGAGATTTATAACAACTATTTCAAGAGATTCTATGGTATAGCAGGTTATTTCAAAGTCCAAAAGAGGGATATGTGGAATAGAGGTTATATCTTGATTTCTAAGATAACTGGACTTAGGGCATATATCTATGACTATCCTATACTGAAAGGTATAGAGAGGAGGAAGAATGGTATGGAGGATTTCTGGGATATTTACAAAGCTGCAAGAGATAGTGGCAGAGTAATAAATGAAATTCCACCTTCAGTCATGCAGGAGATAGCCAAGAGATTTGCTGAAGGAAAGCCTATTGAGGAAATAGCTGTTAGGTATTCATATAAAGTAAAGAAAGCAGGCAAAGTGGAAGAGAGATTCATTGATATTAACAGAGAAACTGTATATGTATCAGTGATGAAACACCTTTGGAAAAGAAAGAGTGCTTCTGATAATCAATCATGCAATTATCCTTCTCAAGGGACTGCTGCTGCAATGACTAAGATTGCTGGCATTAGATACTTCAATCATCTTGTGAATGATGGGCTTATATTCAAAGTCCTTATTCCTAATGATGTTCATGATGAATATCTAATTGAGCCACCAACTGAGATTGCAGAGCAGGAAGCCAAGAAGTTAAGTGAATGTATGGAGTATGCAGCAGCAATCTTCTGCAAAAAGGTGACTATCAAAGCTGTGCCTGAAATTGGTTCGTGTTGGATTCATTGATATGGAAACATGGAAAATATTAGTCTTTATAGCAATACTGGCAGTGCTTTCTATTGGAGCATGGTATGCTATAAAGCTTAAATGGAAAGAGTTAAGAGAGCAATTGTATGTATATCCTAAGAATGGTCATCATTATTTACCACTGTGGAGTTGTAGGATGAAATGTCCTACAACTGGACAGTGGTTTGATGCACTAATCTATCAGGATTATGACAGTAAACATTTGTATGTCAGAGAGAAGAAAGATTTCTTTGACAAATTTGTTAAACTCATAGATTGGAAAGATGGAAACAAGAGTGGACAATGTTAATCATCCTGAGCATTATACCTCTCATCCAAGTGGTATAGAATGTATTGAAGTCACAAGACACTATTGCTTTTCTATTGGCAATGCCATCAAGTATCTTTGGAGGGCTGGACTCAAAAAGGATGCAAGCCTTACAGATAATCAAAAAGAGATTGAGGACTTGGAGAAAGCTATTTGGTATATTAAGGATAGAATTAAGCAATTAGGAGGTGAGGTATCATGAATAGTACAGGAAGGCTAATTTATACAAGCCCTGATAGGAGAGGTTATCATGCCTCTCCTTCTCCTAAACAAGAGTCTTGGAGAAAGAGAGTTAATCTTCTTTGGAGAATTAAAGGAATGATAATTCCTATGAATGCACCAATGACTAAGGAAGAGAAAGAGAAACTCTCACAAGCCCAGACTCTTATAGGAGAAGTAATCAAGGATTTTACAAAGAGTAGTATTGCCCTTGGATTCAATGCAGTAAATAGGTGCTACTATTGTGGCAAGCCTGCTGTAACTATTGATAGTAGAGGGCATTATGTATGTGAAAAATGCAAAAGACTTTATGGAACAGAACAGGAAATTAAGATTATTAGTGACAACCTCATGTCCTAATAAATGCCCCTTGTGTTGTAACAACTCACGGAACTTTGATGAATTGCCAGTGGTGAATAGGTGGAACTATGATGAAATCATGTTCACTGGTGGAGAGCCTTTATTGTTTCCTGCTAAATTGGCAGTTTTTGCTTATGCTGTGAAATCAATTGCCAAAGCAGAAGGGAGCAATCCAAAGCTGTATGTATATACAGCAATATGTGGTTATGGGAAGATTCTGGGTGTACTAAATGAGATAGATGGGATTGTGCTTACTCCTCATAAAATGAGTGATATAGAGGATTTCATAACACTTAATAATCTGATGAATGAAGACACTGCTGGATTATTTGATGGGAAATCAATGAGGCTTAACCTCTTCCCTGACATTAAGAAAGCACTTCCTGACAACATTAATCTCTCTAAATGGCAAATTAAGGAGATAGAGTGGATTAAAGATTGCCCTGTTTCTAAAGGTGAGGATTTTAGAAGAGTATCAGAGTTGTGGACAATGTAACATGAAACAATACACATCAAGAGAGTTCATCAAGATAGTAGAGAAGAATGGTTTTCACTATGATAGACATAATGGAAGCCATGCTATCTATGTCAATGATAAAGGGAGGCACATCAGCATTCCTCAGAATCTTGAATGTGTAATTGCTCGAAGACTGATAAAAGAAAATAACTTGAACATTAACTTAAAAAAAGTAAAATGACTGAAAGTGGATATTATCCCCCCGGTGCAGAGCATGACCCTAATGCACCTTGGAATCAAGTTGATAATCCTGAAAGGGAGATTGAAGTGACTGTATCTGTGACACTCAGCAAGACTGTCAAGATAAAGGTGTCTGACTACACCATTACTGACTCTGGTAAAGATGAAGATGGTGAATACTTTGAGGATGTAGACTATTCTGATTGTGACCTAAAGTGGGCAGTTGAAGGGCAGATTACATTACCTCAAAATGCTTGGGATTACATAGCTCCTAAGTCAAAGAAAGAGGTACAAGCTATCTTTGATTTGAAGGGGTGGAATGTTGATGAAATGGAAGTTATACCAGAATAAAAGGAGGAAATAATATGAGTAAACAATCTGAAAATTTCAAGAAGCTGGTAAAAGGAAACCCTATTGGTTCCATTACTACAGCTATTAATATGCTTCAATCTTCTGTGAAGAATGAGCTTATGAAAGAGTTCGGAGTATCTACTGTAGAAGAATTGGCTTTCAAACTGAAGTAGTATGGTAGATAACTTTGAACTAATCAAGTCTATGTTCTACTTCAATGAGGCAAATGATATGTTCTTTCATTGCCAAATTGTACAGAGGGCAAAAGACCATAAGGGAGAAAAGGTAAGGGAAGGTGCAATCAAGACTTACTTTATAAGAAGTGCTGAACATCTTATGAGAGTAAAAGATGAAATCATTCTCTTATGTGAGTACTACAAGGCAAGGGCATACATTAATGTTGCAGGAAAGGATTTTAGTGCATTACAATCTTTGATGCTTGTGAAACTTGCAAGTGACATTCATCAAGGTCTTGTAAGAAATCCAAGAAAGTGTCTCAATAGTGCAGCAGGTGAACTCAAGTCAAGGATGCCCAAATGGATTGTAGATGTAGATGATGTGTTACTAAAGAACTCTATCAAGGAGAAACTCTTTGAGTTGTATGCAGAGGCTTGGAGGAGGAAAGGTTCTAATATTTCAGTAGAAGCACTTAAAGAAGTGGAGGATGGTTATATCTATGCTGAAGTGCCTACTAAACAAGGGATTCATCTCATTGTAAAACCCTTCAATACTAAAGCATTCAGTGAGGCATTTCCTGATGTAGATGTTCATAAGAACTCTATGGGCACTATGCTGTATTACCCAAATAACTTGGATAAACCTACATATTGCTGTAGTCAGTGTGGAGGAACTAATATTCAAGTACAGGCATGGGTTAATGCCAATACCAATGAGTATGTAGATGATATTGGTGAGGGTGAGTGCTGGTGTGAAGATTGTCAAAAACATACTACAATAAGAGAAATAAAATGAAGAAGTTATTGATTTTGATAGTTACAGTTCTGATGTCTGCTTGTTGTAGTAAGCCATCTTCCAATCATAATACTCAATACAATCAGTATCAAGTGATTGATGAGAATGGCAAATGGGTTACATATAAGATAGATGATACACACTTCTTATGTGTTCCCAACTACAATGCAGACAAAGGAGCTGTTCCAGTAATGTTAGAAGTAAAGAAGGAGAGATGAAACTGATTAAGTTATATGCAGATTGGTGTGGACCTTGTAAGGTCTTGGAGAAGATGTTGAAAGACCACAATATTGAGCATGAAAGTGTGAATATTGATTCACCAGATGGTGAAGGACTTTCAATTAAACATAGTGTGCGGGCTATTCCCACACTATTAGTGTTGGATGAAAATGATAATTTGGTCAGGAAGATGTCAGGATTACCTGCTACTCCTACAGATTTAACAAAGTTTGTATATGAGTGAAATTGTTAGATTAGACCAAGTAACAAGGTGGAAGAGGGCTTTGAATGCTGCAAGAAGGACTATTGGTAAAGCACCATTAGCTAAAGAGCCTTCAAAGTCTTGGGAAGCAAAGATGCTCCTTGCTGAGCATAGTCCAATTAGGTTAGTAGAATTTGATTGGACATGGAAGGACATCATGCAGTGGGTCACTACTCATCTTGTAAGACACCACGAAGGCTGTGAGAAGTTTGTCCATAGCCAGAGAGGAGATAGGAGAGTATTGCCTGTCCCAAGAAATGAATTACCTCAAGGTGCTCCTAATGATATGGATATGACAGCCAATGCTCAGGCTATTATAAACATATCAAGAAAGAGACTGTGTTCTTGTGCTTCTAAAGAAACCAGAGAAGCATGGAAACAAGTAGTAGAGGCTATTAGGGAGGTAGACCCAGTATTAGCTGATAAATGTGTTCCTGAGTGTCTGTATAGAGGATTCTGTCCTGAGTTTATGAACCCTTGTGGGTATTCTAAAACTAAGAAATTTGAAGAGGATTTGCAGAGATACAGAAACACAGACTATGACCTCAAGAACTAAGACTTATTGCTGATAAGGTAGAAAAAGCTATCAAGTCTCAATCTCTCAGCTTATCTACAATAGAGTGAAGTATGTGGTAGAGTAAATCTCTACTATTTACTATCTCTTCTTGACAATATTAAGAGATTTTCTAAGGAGAGTAGCAATACTCTCCTTATTTCTTTATACCATAATTAGTAATCAAATTAACTGGTGACAACTTTTATACTTAATATCTTGGTTTATTAAGGATAAATACTTACCTTTGCTGTTGTTTTATTTAACAAGGATATTATATGAATAATTGCTTAGTAACAACTAAAGAGATTAGGGATTTGGCTAAGAAGTTACAGGGTGAGACTGAGGAATCTGTAAAGGGTCTTATAGCTTTGTGGCAAAAAGAGAATAATAAATCTATTGAAGAGTATCCTACTGCAAAAGAACTTAATGATTTCAGATTTAAGCTTAGGAATGCAGATGTAACAGAGATGCTTGATGAGGCATTATCCTCTTCATTTGATACTCCTAAGGTCTCTTCCATTGAAGAGCAGGCTAAGGTTGATTTAGACTTTGACCCAAGAACAAGAAGGGATAGAGTTACTTTGATTGCAAGATTCTTCAGTAATGAGGTAGATAAGGCATTGCAGGAAATGGATGATTCCATTAACAAGAGAATGGACACTGCTTCTGATGAAGAAAGATTGCAATTACAGAAGGAACTGAGTTCCCTTGACAGATTTACTGTCATAAAGAAGTACACTCCTGCTGGATTATTCGGTAGAGTATTGGATATATTCCAGTCCTATATTAATGATACAGAGGAGAATAGAGTGAAGGTTGAATTGGATAAAATTAATTCAGCTAAAGGTGCAGACAAATATTCTGATGAGCAGAAATTAGCTGCTGCAAAGAAGAAAGCTGCATATAAGGAACAAGCATATAGGAAAGTGGTTGATAACTTCAAACCTTTAGCAGAAGAGGCAAGTACATTGCTTGTAATGACAGAAGGAATTAGGATTGACCCGAACTATATTGCTCCTAAAGATGCCAACTTGAATGATGATACTCCTGAAGGAGATAGTGAACTTGATGAGCAAGCTGATGATTACAATAAGGAAGAGTCTTTCAAAGATGGTTGGATGACCAACTTTAGACAAGTAAGCTCTCATGAGTCATTATCTCAAGCAGTAAGAAAGGTCATTAGACAAGTACCCAAATTGGATTACAGAGGAAAGTATGAGAAAGATGATTTAGGATTCACAAGATATTTGGATGCTGATTATGTCCATGCAGCTTTCATTGATAAGTTGAGGGATATGATTACCTCTGAGGATATGATTCCTCTTATGCAGGAGCTTGAAAAGAACAAGCCTTGGGTAAAGCAAGTAACAAAGCTTTTACAAGGTGATGAAACACTATTCTCTCAGTTCTACCAAGACTTCAGAAAGGACTTTATGCCTTACTGGATTCAGAAGAAAAAGATGATGCCTGATGGTACATTCAAGATGCAGACTATTGCTATTAATAAGCCTGAGGGTGTATATTATCTTCTTGATGCTTGGAGAGATAACTATGAGAATGGTATTCAACTTGATGATGATAGTGTATATGAGAAGAATGGGGATATAAACATTGAGAATGCTGAGAAAGGTCTCAAGTGGGTTGAAACCCTAAACAACAAATTCTCTAATCTTGATACTGAGGCAAGATTGAACCTTCTTGAAGAGGATAGGATTTGGAATACTATCCTGAAGCTGTTGAATATGATTGGTATTGATGCCAATCCTTCAGTATTGAAGAATGCACTTACAGATATTAAAACCTCTGATACAATCAAGTTCACTGACCCTATCATGCTCCTATTACCTCAATTGAATGTAATATTCAGTGGTATTAAGAAGGGTGATATAAAGTCTGAGACAAGAGAAGATGGAACAGAGAAGAGAGGAGACTTAATCAATACATTTGGCTCTGCTTACAATATGATTGCAAGTATGATAGCTAATGTGACTGAAGATGCTATTGAAAGTAGTGTCAGAGAGAATGATAAGTCTTATTACTCTCATGTTACTCCTAACTATCTTGGGAAGTTGATTAAACAACTCAAGAATGTAAGAGGAGATAAGAAGAGATTTGAAGAGTTTATTAATACTGAGTTCAAACAGTATGAGTGGTTCTTCAAGGATGGAAGATGGAGAAGTGATTGGTTGGAGCAACTTGTCAATTCTGAGGAAATGAGAAGAGGTCTAAGTCATAAAGTGGTGTTGAACTCTGATAAAGTGGACTATACCAACTGGGATGATTTGGATTACACATTAGCACTTCTTACTGAATACTGGGGAGACCCAGAGGATAGTAGAACAAGTGTAAAGTGGGCTTGGTATCATGTTCCTATTCTTTCAGACTCTCCCTCTGCTGAGTTCATCAGATTCAGAAAGTATGTCAGTGGAGTTGAATATGATGAGAATGGAAACAAGCTGACTTATGATGATATTATTCTTGATAAACTGACTGATTTAGTCAATCAAGAATATGACAGAATAATGCTTGTCAGAGCAAGAGATGAGGAACTTCAAAATGGTAATCCAAACATCTCTCCTATAGCAAACTATGATATTGTCAGGAAGAAGGATGGAAGTATAAAGAGTATGGGAGGAGCTGAGTTCAAGTTCTTACCTGCACTTAATTCCATTAGATATGATAATGGAGAGACATTCCTTGACAGATTAAGAAGGTAGCGTAGAGAGGGAAGTGGTGCTGAGTTGAAGGATTTCATCAGAGGTGCTCTTAGAGAAGTTATGGATAATGGTTTTGAAGAAGCATATAGAGATTGGGTAAGAATTGGTCTGCTTGATGAACTGCCAAATGGAAGATATAAATATCTGCCTTTTGCAGGGCAAGCACAGCAGAACTCAAGAACTGCAAAATCTCTTATTAAGGCTAAAGAGATTCTCGGCACTACTCTATGGACTACTGATATGGAGTTATTGCTAAGAGACTATAACAATAATGCCCCAGTAGATGATAGGGTAGCTGCAAATCTGTTCCAACAGATAAGGGATATGGTTACTCAAAAGGCTACAAGAGGTGATATTACAAAGCAGGAAGCTGATAGTATCAATAGAAACCTTGTAGTAAAGAACAATGCAAAGGCTGCATTGAGAGAGTATTACTGGAATAGTAAATTAGCCACTTCTCAAATCATTGAATTGACTACTACTGATTTGGCATTCTATAAGAATGTAGAGGACTTTCAGAAGAGATATAAGGAGGTTCATGCCCCTGCTCTTAGAATGAATACCAAAGCAACTTATAAGGGTGAAAGAATTGGTAGGGATTGGGAAAGAACTATTTACTTGAAGGATGATGAGATTACCTCTTCTGTACTGAGTGACATTGAAACAGTTCTTGATGAGAGAGTCAAGAAAGGTGAAATGACAAAGATAGACAGAGATAATATTGTCAATAAGTTTAAGGCAGTTAATGTTGCAGATGCACAGGCTTATAGAAGTCTAAGTTCTTATAGAGCAATACTTGGTATGTCTGGTCAATGGACAGATGAGATGGAGCAAGCATATAATAATTTCAAGAATGGTACTTGGAACATTGCTGACTTCAATATCATTTGGCAGACTAAGAAACCTTATGTATATACTCAGGTTAATAACATGAGTGGTGTACAAGGTCATACAGGTATAAAGACTCCTGTACAGCATAAGAACTCTGAGTTCCTATTACTTGCTATGCACGAATTAATTGCTGGACCTCTTGGCAAGTCAAGCAAGCTAAGAGCCATCAATGAGTTCATGGAAGAGAATAACATTGATGTAGTTCAGTTTGAGTCTACTACTAAAGTTGGTAAACAGGGAATTATTGACCTTAACCAAGTCAATGATTTCAAGCAGGTGAAAGAAGTCTTGAAGAATGCCACTACACAGGATGGTGTGGAGAATCCTAATGTAGTTCATAAAGTAAGCTATGAGGATTATGGTATTCAGACTGCAACTCCTGAACATGCTATTGATGCTGTACAGCTTGTAGGTACTCAGATTAGAAAGTTGATTACTGCTGATATTGCACCAGATGCTATTATTGAGGTTGATGGTAAAAAGATGACCAAGCAAGAATGGCTGGATTTATATAATGCTATTAACACTGAAAACATCCTTCAGGCATTCAGGGATGTAGATGATATATTCAAAGACCCTAAGAAGGTAGAGGAGATACTACTTGAAGAGATTAGAGGTAATCAGAGATATGGAATTGATATGATGAGAGCATGTACCCTTAATGAGAAGGGTCAGTTCAATATTCCATTATTTGACCCTGTACAATCTCAGAGAGTACAGACTCTTTTGAATAGTATCATCAAGAGCAGAATTACCAAGCAGAAGATTAGAGGTGGAGCATTAATTCAGGTATCTGATTATGGCTTGACTGATGAACTTCATGTGGTATTTGAAGGAGAAGGTGAGAACAAGAGAATCAAGTATCTTGAGTGTTATATGCCAGCTTATTCAAGAGAGTTCTATGAACCTCTTATGAAGGAAGGTACTCATGAACTTGACATCAACAAGTTGCCTGAAGACCTTAGAAAGTTGATTGGCTATAGAGTTCCAACAGAGGATAAGTATTCAATGGCTCCTCTGTATATCAAGGGATTCCTACCTCAACAGAATGGTTCTGCAATTATGCTTCCTGCTGAGATTACTACTCTATCAGGTTCAGACTTTGATGTGGATAAAATGTACATCATGTTGCCTGAATTTAAGGTAGAGAAGTTTGATTTCAGAAGAGCAAAGCAGGATTTCAAAGGTGAGCAAAGAGTACTTGATGAATTGGCTTCTTTATTCAGAGAAGGCAGTCTGATGGATGACTTTGCAAATGCACCTGTAGAGTTTAAGGAATGGTTCAAAGAGAATAAGGAGAAGTACAGACTTGCTACACCCAAGATTAGGAAAGTAAAGTATGACTTTAATAAAGCTCCACAAGAGAATAGTCTTGAAGCAAGAAATAACTTGATGATAGATATGATGTGGGGAGTTCTGACAAATGCAGATACAGCTTCTAAGATTCTTAACCCCGGTGGTTTTGATTATCAGAAGAAGGCTGCAAGAATTGTCAGTATCCTTAGTTCAAGTTATGAATCAGATTTGAGAAGGGATTTGAATATTCCTAATGGTCCAGTTATCACTAAGTTACTTTCAATGGATTTGGAAGAACTTGACAAACTTGCTGAAAGAACTAAGAGAAAACTTGACCCTATCTCTCCAAGAACTCAGGTACAACTTCACCAACAGAATATGACTGGTGCAAAGCTGATTGGTATATATGCAAACCATAATGCAAACCATGCTTTGATGCAGCATACTGAATTAGGTCTTGATGTGGAAAATGGCTCATTTGTATTGAATGGAAAGAGACTTACATCCCTACATGATATTATGAATAGAGACAAAGAGTTCATATCAAAGAATAATGCAGGTTTCTTGGCTGCATCTGTGGATAATGTGAAAGACCCTGTGTTGGCTGGTATTAACCAGAACACATTTACTGCTGATGCCTCTATGCTTCTTTCAAGACTTGGTTACAATCCTGTTGAGATAGGTCTGCTTATGGCACAACCTATTATCATGGATATTACTCAGGCTTATTTCAGAGAGAGTAGAGAAGGTAAAGGTAAGGACACTGTGATTGATGAAATCCTTGTAGAATATAAGAAGAAGGCTGCAATGATGGAAGAAGTTACTTATGATAACTATAAGAATAATGACTTCCTAATTGAAGACCTTGCTAATAACATCCTTATTGCAAAGGAAATAGGGGGAATCACAGATTCCCATCAGACCTCTGATTACAGTAAGGTTGAGTTCTACAAGAAACAAGTTGCTGTAGGATTCCTATTTAAGAGAATAATGAGAACTGCTGATAGCCTTAGTCAGCTTGTACAAGCTACAAGGTCTGATACTCAAGGAGGTGCAGCAGGTCCAACTATTGCTGATACAAAGCTCAAAATCCAAAAGGTTCAGGACTTCTTGAAAGATATGGAGGAGAATGACAAGTTTCCACTTGTAGGAGCAGATGTAATCAGTGATGGAATTTCTCTTGAT
>CALVXN010000052.1 GCA_944371315.1 uncultured Bacilli bacterium
AATATCCTCTGCCAAGTAAGAGCTATGACAGCCCTTACATTGACATGGACAATTAGATATGTTGATAGCAAGAGTTATCTCATCAGGAATTTCCTGAAAAACAATTTTAGTGTCTATGTATTTTAACATTGCTCTTCTAATTTCCAAATATAACCTTTGAATACACCATCTCTTTTAATAGCCCTTGAAAGTGAGTTATAATTGCTATTTACAGATTTAGCAGCATCTTTTAATGTATCAAATCTTTCCAAGAACTCACCATCTCTTGTAAATTTACATACACAAGTGTGGTGGGCTAAATAATCATGTTTGTTACAAGATTGTAAGAAGATAACTTGTTCTTTAGTCAAGGTTTTGCATTTAGCTTTATGTGTCCTTGACCTTTTTAGATTACTCTCTTTGGATTGTTTAAGTCCAAGAGTTCCACCTCCTCCTAATGTCAAATTATATCCAAAATCAGGGTCATTAGATTTATAGACAGAAATGTACTTCTGCTCCAAAGTATCAAGTTTTATCTTTAACTCTTTAACATCTGCATCATCTATCTCCTCTAATATCTCATAGACAAACTTATCATATCCATATTTCTTTATAGCATTATGGAAATATGACCTCCATGAATTAAGAGTATGTTTATGTGCATATATTCTCTTATACTCATTTATAGTTTGACCGATGTAGACCTTATTATTGATTTGATTAGTGTATTTATAGATTATACCTTTCATTTCCTTATTTTAGTAAAGACCACTTTTGCATCTACATACTTTAGCATATCTCACTCCTTCCATCACTATAAGTTCTATGACTTGCTTCAATCTGCCTGTCTTTACCAAATGATTTGATAGGTCTGAGATACCCAATTACCCTTGTGTATTGAGTAATGTTCTTACTATGACACTTGGGACACTCAGTGATAGGATGCTTAGTAATGTAACCACAATCATCACACTTGCTATTAGGAATATTAAATGTAAAGTAGTTAGTTCCATTAGCTATTGCAAAGTCTATCAGCTTGAGATATTGTTCCTTACTCAGATGGTCTTCAAGATTGATATGAGCTGCACTACCTCCATCAGTGAATTGATAAGTTTGCCTTCCATGAAGTATAAACTTGTCAAGTACTGAGGTATCATCATGTGCATCATAGAAGTATGAGTTATACAGATTCTCATCCTCAGGAACCCAATACCCATCTTCCTTATCCCAGTTATAGTTCTTACCACCAAGACCTTCAGCAGGTACTACCTCAGAATTGAACAGGAAAGGTCTCTTCTTGTCATGAATAGAATGCTTCTTATTCTCTTCTTTGATAGTGCCAAGAACCAACTGCAAGAACTCAATATACTCCTTATTGTTACCAACAGTCATACCCAAGAACCTTGCAGCCTCATTCAAGCCATTAATACCAATAGTGCTGTACAACTTGCTGATGTGAATATATTCACCATTTGAAGCCGCAAACATACCTTTATCTTCAAGGTCATACAACATTGTCTTAAAGGCTATGTGATACTTGTAAACCCTTTCAAGAATATCCACTAAGTATTTCTTGAGTAGTGGAATATTATCCTTGCAGTGAAGAAGATTCTTATCTCCTTCCTCACTCCACCAAGTAGTCTCCTCCTTAGCCCAATCCTGCACAATCCTATTGATATTCAAGGTAATCACATTGCAACTGCCAGTCATAACACCAGTAAGACCTGATGTAGGATTAAAGGTATTTTCTGCAAGTTCATTCCTTAGCCTACAGCAAGATGCAAGACTGTCAGCACTATCTGATATATAGGTAAAGAAACTGTGACCTTCTGCATACATTTCAGCAGTAAAGTCTTTATAATCCTTATCTATAATATCATTAGTCTCTGGGTCATACACCATAGCCATTGTCTCTACTGGGAAAGTAAGAATCTGCTTGGTTCTCAGTTTATTAAAGAACTTCATAAACAGCTTCTGAAGACAATCTATAGCTTCCCATTGAGGTTTAGTACCATCAGGATAGCTGAACTCTCCAAACAGTGAATTGAAATATGTGTGGTCATAATAAGACACATTGGTAAATGGACTCTGATATGATCTATTACCAGCAGGCTGGTTTACACCATAAATAAACTGCTTGAATGCTTTATATATAGCATTTCTGATGGTTCTCTGCTTATTGCAGTGTGCAGTAGTGGTAATTTCATCAAGCTTTTCATACCATTTCTCTCCAAACTCTTTCACAATATAATAATTCAGTGCAATAAAGTATTCACCTACTGCAACTGCACCCTTACATTGTGAGGACAGTAAGAAGACAAGATTGGTAATTTGACCACTGAATGACTGTAAATCATTAGGTGCTGAAGGTGTAATGCCATCAATATTACCTACTCCCTCCATCATAAGAGGATACAGACTTACTGCCATACAATATTGCTTCAATACAGGAGTGGTAGCCTCATCGTGGGTATAAATAATATGATGATTCAAATCCTCCTCATACTTCTTAGCCACCTCAGGAAACATCTCATTTAGCTTATCCTTCATTCTCTGTCTCTGAATGATTCTATTGGTGGTTTTATACACCTCTCCTTCAAGATTAGCCACATTCTTCATAGTTACATTTGCATTGGCATCTGTCTCTGATGAAGTAGCTGCATTATCATTGGACTGACTATACTTATCCATATAATCAATCCTCTCTCTAATGAATCTTGCCTGCTTGTGTTTCTCCCTGTAAAGGATATATGCCTTTGCCACATCAAAGAACTTGTCATTCATGAGAATGTTCTCAATCTTGTCTTGAATCTCTTCAACACCAATAGCATCTCCTTCCAATTGAGAGAACAAGGAGTCAATCATCTTCACAAGATAGTCAGGCATAGGTTTACCTACTGCCTTGAATGCTGAATATACAGCCCTTTGAATCTTGTCAATATCAAAGTTCTCTTTTGTTCCGTCTCTTTTAATTACTATCATACTTGCTTTACTCCTGATTTAACCAACTTCTTATGTCATTTGTCTCAGTCACACCAATAGGATACTCTGGTGAATAGGTCAAGTAATAATGAAGTTCCTTCACTATATCTCTCCAATTTCTGCACACATATTGACCTTTTGAGCCATAAGTGCAATCAGTGATTGCTTGTGTGTCAGAATAAATCCACACTAAAGGCATTCTACTGTTCCTACTAATCACAATAAACCTGTAATCAAGTAACTTGTAGTCTTTGTAGACCTCATCCTTATCAAGATTCTGCCTGATTATATACCAATACAACTGGGCTTGAATCCAATAATTCCACTCAATGAATGATTTGTGGAACTTCCATTCTTTCTTACTGGAAGTCTTCAAATCACAAGGTATAATGACCTTGTTCTTGTGGTCTACTATAATCAGATCAGCCATACATCTTAGAGAGATACCTTCCCATTCTCCCTTAAATTTAAGCTGATAAAATCTTTCAACATCATGATTGAATGGATTGTCAGGCTCAAAGTACCACTTAGTGAACTTGTGATTTCTTAGCTTATCAACACAATCCTGTGCAGCTTGGTAATCCTCAGTACTAACAAGAGTCTTATCCATAGTAAGGAACAGCAGATTATAATACTCTGCACACTCTTCCTTAATCTTCTTAACCCTGTATGTAGCATACTTAGGATTAGCATAATAACCACACATTTCTCCAACACTGGCAATAATATCATCAGGAATAAGGTCTATACTCCTATAAGATTCATGACATGAATTGAATAATACTCTTGCCACTTGGATTAGATTATCACTGATAGCAGGAAACTGTGCAACCTCAAATCTTTTATCAAACTCTTCTTGACCATCTGTAAGAAGTGTATCTACCATACTACCAAATAATAAGGAAGGGGTCTCTATCTTGTCATACAACTTATCCAAGTTATCAAATCCTTCTCTATTAAATCTGGCTATAGTGGAATATGAATATGCAGGGTCTGCTCTATACTCTTCCTCACTTACTTGCCAAGAAAGGTCATACAATGATTTCCTTTCCATCAATAAAACTCTTCTTCAATTTCACAATCATCAAAGCCTTCATTATATATGTCATCTTCAGGTATTTCCAACTGAACAATATATATATCTACTTCAGACTTTAACCTACTCAAATCCTCAAGATTTACCTTTAGGTACTCTTCTTTCGGATTATCACTCTTCAAACTTCTCCTCACCTTATATATGGCTGAGTCTATTAACTCTTTCAGTGAATCAAAGTCTCTCTCATTTAGGAACTTATGCCCCAAAGGAATGTCTCTTTCAGGCAAAGAACATATCAATGCCTTCATTCTCTCTACTGGCTCACTCATATCTAAAAATAAATTTTCTATGATGTTTTCTTTCCCCATCACAAACTCTTTTGATACAGGAAGCTGTAGTACTTAAGTGAATTGCTGCCTCATTGATAGAAGGAAATCTGTTAAGTATTTCACCACTTTGACTTAATTGGATTACAGGATGTCCTTTTGCTTCCTGTATATCTATTTTATGCTGTTGTGATTTATTATACTTACATATATTTCTTCTTAATCTATCTAAGGTTATTGGATTATTTTGGTTCTTTAGAACTGTCACCCACCTAAGATTAGTAACTACATTATTGGACGGGTCAGTATCAATATGGTCTACTTGAGGTCTATTATCAGGGTTAGGAAGAAAAGCTTCAGCTACCAATCTATGTACTTGATATGGTTTACCTGTTGAATTAGACCAATCTCTTAACTTAACATACTTATATCCTCTCTTATCAGAAGTTAAAGTCATAAGTTTAAGTCTTTTCTTACCATGAAATTGTATTGACCTTACATTACCTAAATTGGAAACTTCATATAATTTCTCAAACCCTACAACAGGTCTCCATTCTTCTTCTAATCCGTGCATCTCACTTAAAACTTTATTCAATTCTTGTATAGAATGTACTTCCCTAAACTTATAAGGTAAACTCTTATCTATAATAGTTTTTATTATAAGTTTCTTTTTCAAACTCCAAGAGTCATTAGGATATCCCTTTGCTTCAATTAAATAATCTCCACATTTAAAATCGGGAGTATAATGGACAGATTTTAAAGTCTGCCCATTATATTTGATGGAAGGTAAAAGTTCTAATCTTATACTTTCATATTCAAAAGGTATATTTTTAGATTTTAGAAATTTAGCAATCCTAATCTCCAATTGACTTCTATACTTTATTCCTTCAAATTCTCCAGATTTAGCTCCTCTAATTTTCTTGTTATTACTTTCCACCTTTACTCTTGAACATTTCTTTCAGAATAGGCTTTACAATTCTACAAG
>CALVXN010000053.1 GCA_944371315.1 uncultured Bacilli bacterium
ATTGCACTTCTCAGGGTCAGTCTGTACAATGAAATCAAGTCTCACCTGAGGTACTTTATACTTAGCACCTTCCTGACCAATCTCAGTCTCACCCATATATTCAGGTGCATTCTCAAGCTCTGTATCATACAGCTTCTCAAGTTCTGCTTTGTTAGGGTTTACAGCCAAAACAAAGACAGGTGCTACACCAATATATCTCTTGACCACATTACCTTCAGTGGACTCCTTACCTGTGGCAAATGCCATGAACAATTTGTTTGTCTTATTATTCTTACTCATAATGAAATTGATTTTATTTGGTTTTGTATTCTTGAGGAATTAAAGTTTAAGAGGGTCTTCCTCTTCTGCTGCTTCACCACCCATAAAAGGACTTACAGGAGTTTCAGCATCCTTGGGAGCCTCTACCTCACCCACAACCTCATTTTCATCTACTTCAGTAGCAGTTGCACCTTCAATCTCCTCTGCTGCAACAGGAATCACAGTCTCAGGATACTTGAGTATATACTTGGTAATCTTAATAGGCTTACCATTCTTGTCTACTGCACCAGTAGTCTCAATAACCTTCTCTACAAGGTCCTCAGTACCATAACCACCAGTCATGGTCTTGATAGATGCCTCATACTGCTCCTGCATAGTGTTGAGCTGGTCATACTCTGCCTGAAGAGCATCAATCTGCTCTCTCAGCTTTGCTTTCTTAGACACCATAGGGTTCACACTCTGTGCAGTTCTCTTAATTGTTGCAATCTCAAACTTGCTAAACTTTCTTGCTTCCATGTTAATTTAATATTAAAATATTGTTATTACTTTTCCTTCTGCATCTGTTAAAGTACAGATACCAAACTTCTTTTGATAATACTCTAAGGCAATAGAGAAAGGATTCTGCCAAAGATTCATTGCTACTAAATAAGATATTAATCTTTGTGATAATAACTCATCTTTTCCTTTCTCCATACAATATCCTACAATTACCTCAGACATATCCTTAGTAGATAAGATATTTACCTGTGCCTTACGAGTAATGTGTAGAACCAATTCCCTATCCATTATAGTATTCATTGACTTTAGCCACTACAAGACCAAGGTCATTAGGAATATACAAGTCAGGGAACATTCCATAAGGAGACTTAGGAGAAGAAGTGAACTCATCCTCATTAGTGATGAACTCTTTTACAATCTTCTTCTGACCTGCATCAAATCTTGACCTACCTACAAGAGTGACATCAAATTTGCCTTCAGGAGTTACATACTCATCAACCATCTTTCCAGTGGTCTTCATTTTCAGATAGATTCTGCCATCCTGCTGAGGAACTTCCTCTCCATGAGCCAAGATAATGATATTCTTATCACTATCTCCATACTTCTCAATAGCAGAGAAGATTTTACCCATGAAGTATCCAATCTTCTTAGGAGTATCCCATCCACCTTTCAGAGCATTATCCATGTAGTAATCCTGCATGAGATAATTGAAATCATCCACCACAATATTCTTGTATGGACTTTGAAGTAATTGTTCAAGAAGAGCTGCTATCTCCTCTGGGTTATTGGAGATATACCTGTTTCCTGTAGCCACTTTACCCTTCTCTGCTACTTTGTACAATTCCCTACTCTTGGGAAAGGTCAAAGGCTTTGAGGTCACACTAATGACATAGGTCTCTTTAGGGTCTAAACCAACATGGTTCAACTCAGGTACTTGACCCATACTGAAAGTCTTACCAAAACCTGACTTTGCAAGCACTAAAATTCGACTCATCTGTTTTTATTTTATTTATATTAAACACATTCTGCAAAGGTATGATATTAAATCCACCTGTGCAACTTTCCAACTATCTTTCTAATTGCAAAACTAAAGAAAGACTTATTGGTCTTCCTTCCCTTGAGAGATTCAATATAGTTATATACATGCTGCAATCCCTCCTTATCCTCTGGTCTGGGTAATTCATTGAATGTGCTTACTGCACCATCAAAGAATAAAGGACAGATTTGACCATTTGCTCCATAATCTCTATCCTCAATAATCTCCATGAATCTGATATGATTCCTAAACTTAGTAATATCATATCCTTCATACTCCCTTAGACCATATTTGAATGGACTATACAAACCAATAACCATATTGGCATCTCTTGTGGTAGTTTTGCAATCTGCAAGACCATCTGATGAAGGCTTTAACTTGTTGAGTTTCATATTCTCAATGCCTTCCTGTGCCTGTGCCTGATGCTGAATGAGCACAAAGATGAAACTTAGTTGGTTTCTAAGTGTGATACCATACTTACTCATCTTGTCAATAGTTTCCATCTTCTTCATTCCACTCTCATTAGCCAAATTTGAGGCATTGTCAATTATGACAATTACCCTCTCTTCAGGGTCATCAGGAGTGTAAGGATGTATAGGGTCTACTACCTCAACCTCCTTTAATTCATCAGTCAGCTTATCCTTTCTCATCTCTTTTCTAAAGTTCAAGTGACCATGTGAGAGAGCATAATCCCTACAATACTTGTTAATGCCTGTAGGGTTTCTTTGGTCATCCACAAATGTCACCATCTCTTCAAATGCCTTGATATATAATTGATACCTTTCAGTCTCAAGCAAAGAAAGAATCTTCTCATCTACAGGATGGTCTTTATCAGTACTCCTTAGTTCAGTTGGTGATATTTCCAAACCATCCAATCTGAACAACAAATGACAAAGGAACTCATTATATTTCTCCTCTGGACTCATCTCCAAAGTAAAATACAATACCCTGACCTTCATCTCTGGGTGCTCAAGTGTAAAGAACAAAGGTTCATAGATAAACAGATAATCACAGAACTTAGATTTACCTACTTTCTGATTGGCTGTTACAACTATAAATTTCTTCTTCTCTATACCCGGAACCCAACTTCTGAATCTCACAAAAGGAAATGGAATACAGTTATACAAACCTTTCTCCACTCTTTCTTTCCTTTCTCTGAGATTTCGCATCACTTCCTGAAATGTACTCATACTTAACTAAGGCTTGAAGTCCAATCATTTCTTAAATCCTCTTCCTGACCAGCATTCTCAATGTAACTAATCAGTTCTGAGTCACCTTCAACCTCTCCATTTGCACCAACTTTTTCTTTGAAGATAAAGTACTTCAGCAATCTCATATACTGATAATTACCATTGAATCCCTGCACATATTTCTCTGCTGCCTGAATTATCTGCTCATCAGTAAATTTATTGCCATACTTCTTAAAGAACAGTTTGAGTCTCCTTACAATTAAGGCTACTCCATCTGCCCAATAATAGTTAGTACCATCTTTCTTGCCTTTTGGGAATACCTCCTTCAGTCTTGCAGCCAACTGGGTTAATCTATCCTGTGGCTCCTGCTGCTTATCAGAATCCATAATAACAGAGTCAAGTACTTCAGTCCCTTTATTTGTAAGTCTCCACCCAACTTGCTGGAATAGACCATTCCTTTCTGCTGTAATAAATCCTTTTTGAACCAAAGCTTTTTCAGCCCTCTCCAAATCAGTTTTGTTGTGTATAGCTAATAGCAAGAGAACCTCATCAATAGTCACTCCATTCTGTAAAGCAGCTTTCTTGTTCAAACTTATTGTTGTCATATCTCAAAATCTACAAGATTATCAACTTCAGTTATGTACTCATTATTAATACCTTCAAGAACATTATCCAAATAGTCCATATCCCTTGTATCCTTGTAGTAGAATATGAATTGTACAGGGTCATCAGCTCTTAATGACCTGCCAAACTTCTGCACAAATGCTCTC
>CALVXN010000054.1 GCA_944371315.1 uncultured Bacilli bacterium
CAATTTAAAACCTCTCAATCCTGCATAAATAAAGGAATTGAGAGGTTTTTATTTCTTCAAACTGTCAAACTTGAGATCATAATCTTGTCAACTTTTTTATAGTAAAATTATATTTTTTATGTTATAATTATATCTTATTATGAAGGGAGAATTTTATGTTAATAAAAGAAATTTCATTAACTGAATTTGAACAATTTGTTCAACAAAATGTTATTGGTAACTTTTATCAATCTATAAACTATGCTATGTTAAAAGCTGAAGAAGGTTATGATTATGAATTTATTGGCTTAATTGACAATAATGATTTAATTGCTGCCTCTTTAATTCTTTATAAAAAAATAGGAAGTTATTACTATGGCTATTCTCCTAGAGGTTTTTTAATTGATTATTCAAATTATTATCTTTTAAATGAGTTTACTAAATTAATTAAGGAATATTATAAAAGTCGAAATTTTGCTTTTATAAAAATCAATCCTGAAGTAGCTATTGCAAAACTAAACAAAAAAACTCAAAATTTTGAATATAACGATAATTATATCACTGTTAATAATTTAATTCGATGTGGATATAAAAAATTAAAAGACAATATGTATTTTGAAGCTTTGTTACCCAGAATAAATGCTATATTAAATTTAAAAACTTTTGACATAAATACTTTTAACAAAAATACAAGAAATAAGATTAAAAAAGCAATTAGAAAAGGATTAACTTTAGAATTAGCAGATCAAAGTAAAATACCTATTTTATATAATTTAATAAAAAATTATTCAGATAAAAGTGAATTCTATTTAAACAATTTATATAATGTTTTTAATAAAAATAATAGTTTAGACTTTTTTCTTGTAAAAGTTAATTTTAAAGAGTTTTTAATAAATTCTCAAAATTATTATAATTACGAATATGAAAAAAATTCTTATTTAAATAATAAAATAATTGTTAATCGAAGTTCTGAAGCAATAAATGCTAAAATGAATTCTGATAAGGCTTTACTATCTTATAAAAATGATATTGCTGAAGCATCAAAATATTTAAATTCTGAAGAAACTTTATATGTTGCTGGTGCTATGGTAGTTAAATATGATAATAGAGTTTCTATTAAAATATGTGGGTTTGATCACAATTTAAAGCGGTATTCTTCTAACTATTATTTATATTTTGCAATACTAAACTATTATCAAAATAAATTTAGTTATGCAGATTTAGATGGCATTACAGCTGATTTATCAAAAGAAGGTAAGTATTATGGTTTAAACAGATTTAAATTAGGTTTTAATCCAGATATATATGAATATCCTGGAGAATTTGATTTAATTATTAACGAATCTGCCTATAATTATTTACAAAAATTTGGATTACTAGCAAAAGAATTGAATAAATGATTTCTCGAGTAAATATATTTTCATACTTAAATACATTGCAAAAAATATTTAAAAGAGTATCAAATCTATAATCAACCAAATGTTTTATAATATTTAAATTATAATTATGAATTGATTGTCAATCTAATTATTCAACGCAATTATGGATTATAACAAAAAAAATTTTATTTTTTCATTAATTAAAACAAATTAAAGAAAAAAACTATTGGCAAATAACCAATAGTTTTTCTATATTTTTAATTATTGAATAATTTCAGATACTACACCAGCACCAACAGTTCTTCCACCTTCACGAATAGAGAACTTTGTTCCATTTTCTAGAGCAACTGGAGCGATTAATTCAACTGTCATATCAACATTGTCACCAGGCATAACCATTTCTACACCTTCAGGTAATTCAATAACACCTGTAACGTCAGTTGTTCTAAAATAGAATTGTGGACGGTAATTTGAGAAGAATGGTGTATGACGTCCTCCTTCTTCTTTTGATAAAACATATACTCCGGCTTTAAATTTTGTGTGTGGAGTAACGCTTCCTGGTTTAGCTAAAACTTGTCCACGTTCAACTTCATCACGTGATATACCACGAAGTAAACATCCAGCATTGTCACCAGCTTGTGCAAAATCAAGTGATTTTCTAAACATTTCAATTCCAGTAACAACTGTTTTCTTTGTAGGTTTTAATCCAACAATTTCTACTTCGTCATTAAGTTTTAATTGTCCACGTTCAACACGACCAGTAACAACTGTTCCACGTCCAGAAATTGTAAATACGTCTTCAATACTCATTAAGAATGGTTTATCAGTATCACGAACTGGAGCATCGATATAAGAATCTACAGCTGCCATTAAATCACGAATACTTTGAGCAGCCTTTTCATCACCTTCAAGTGCTTTAAGAGCACTACCACGGATGATTGGGCATTCTGAATCAAATCCGTATTCACCAAGTAATTCTCTAATTTCCATTTCTACTAAATCTAATAATTCTGGGTCATCTACTTGGTCGCATTTGTTCATATAAACAACAATTTTTGGCACACCAACTTGACGAGATAATAAAATGTGTTCTCTTGTTTGTGGCATTGGGCCATCTGCTGCTGATACAACTAATATTGCACCATCCATTTGTGCTGCACCAGTAATCATGTTTTTAACATAGTCAGCATGTCCTGGACAGTCAACATGTGCATAGTGACGTTTTTCAGTTTCATATTCAACATGCGCAGTGTTGATTGTAATTCCTCTTTCTCTTTCTTCTGGAGCTTTGTCGATATCTGCATAATCAACAAATTTTCCAAAATATTTAGTGATTGCTGCTGTTAATGTTGTTTTACCATGGTCAACATGGCCAATTGTTCCAATATTAACATGTTCTTTTGAACGATCAAATTTTTCTCTTGCCATATAATATTTCCTCCTTTTTCTTTACTATTATATTTTATCTAATGCTTGAATTTTTTTCAAGTATTATTCTTAATTAATGCTGTTTTTCTTAATTATTTCTTCAGCAATTCCTTTAGGAACTTCTTCATAATGATCTAATGTCATTGTAAATGTTCCACGTCCTTGTGTATTAGAACGAAGATTAGTAGCATAACCAAACATTTCAGCAAGTGGAACCATTGCATTTATTGATAATGCATTTCCTCTTGATTCATTACCAAGTGGTTTACCACGACGAGATGTTAAATCTCCCATTACATTACCCATGTATTCTTCTGGTATTACTACTTCAACCTTCATAATAGGTTCTAATAATACAGGCTTACATTTATTTTTAGCTTCTTTCAAAGCCATGCTTGCAGCAATTTTAAATGCCATTTCTGATGAGTCAACATCATGATATGATCCATCAAACAATGTTGCTTTAACATCAACCATTGGATATCCAGCAAGTATTCCACCAGCCATTGCTTCTTGTAACCCTTTATCAGTTACAGGTATATATTCACGTGGAACTACTCCACCAACAATAGCATCTACAAACTCATATCCTTTTTCAGGATTTGGTTCAAATTTAACCCAAACGTGTCCATATTGTCCACGTCCACCAGATTGTTTAATATATTTTCCTTCACATTCTGCTGCTTGTGTTATTGTTTCTCTATACGCTACTTGTGGACGACCTATGTTAGCATCTACATTGAATTCATCTTTCATTCTTCTTACTTGAACTTCTAGATGTAATTCTCCCATTCCACTTATAACAGTTTGTCCTGTTTCAGGATCTGTTTTGTATTTAAATGTAGGATCTTCTTCTGCTAATTTTTGTAAAGCAATTCCCATCTTTTCTTGATCTGCTTTTGATTTTGGTTCAATAGCTTCATCTATAACTGGTAATGGGAATTCCATTCCTTTCATAATACAAGGATTTTTTTCATCACATAATGTGTCTGCTGTTGTTGTTGATTTTAAACCAACTGCTGCAGCTATTTCTCCGCAATATACATCAGTAATTTCTTTACGATTGTTAGCGTGCATTTGAAGAATACGTCCAATTCTTTCTTTTTCCTGTTTACCTGCAGCATTTGTACATAATACATATGAACCACTTGATAAATGCCCTGCATAAACTCTAAAGAATGCTAATCTACCTACATATGGATCTGTCATTATTTTAAATGCCATAGCAGTAAACGGTTCTGAGTCTGATGGATGACGTAATATATCATTGCCATTTTTATCTACACATTCTATTGCAGCTACATCTGTTGGGGCTGGCATATAGTCTAAAACTGCATCAAGCGCTAACTTAACTCCCATATTTGATAATGCGCTTCCGCACATTACTGGGAAAAATTCTGCAGCCAATACTCCCTTTCTTATAGCTTTTTTAATATCTTCAATAGAAAGCTCATTTCCTTCAAGGTATTTTTCCATTAAAGAATCGTCGAATTCTACAGCTTTTTCAATTAATTCTGTTCTTTTTTGTTCTACCAAATCTTTTAAATCTTCTGGTATTTCTATTTCTGTAGGATTTTCATGTTCTTCCCCATCATAATGATATGCTTTTCTTGTTAATAAATCTACTATTCCACTAAATTCTGATTCTGCACCTATTGGCCATTGAATTGGAGCATAATTTACACCTAATCTAGATTTAATTGTTCCTAGTGTAAATTCAAAATCTGCACCAATTTTGTCCATTTTATTTGCAAAAATCATTCTTGGAACTTTATATTCTGTTGCTTGACGCCATACAGTTTCTGATTGTGGTTCAACTCCAGCATTAGCATCTAGTAAGCATATTGCACCATCTAGAACTCTTAATGATCTTTGAACTTCAACTGTAAAGTCAACATGGCCTGGTGTATCAATTATATTTAAACGGTATCCCTTCCAATGTGCTGTAGTAGCTGCACTTGTTATTGTTATACCTCTTTCTTTTTCTTGTTCCATCCAGTCCATTTGAGAAGCTCCGTCATGAGTTTCTCCTATTTTATGAGTTATTCCAGTATGAAATAATACTCTTTCTGTAAATGTGGTTTTTCCAGCGTCTATGTGCGCCATAATACCAATATTTCTTAATTTATCTAATGAAACGTCTCTAGCCATTTATCTCACCATCTATAATGAGCAAATGCTTTATTTGCTTCAGCCATTCTGTGTGTATCTTCACGTTTTTTCACTGCTCCACCAGTTCCATTTGATGCATCTATGATTTCGTTTGCTAAATTAATGGCCATTCCCTTTCCATTTCTTAATCTTGCATAGTTAACTAACCAACGCAATGCTAATGTTTGTGCTCTATCGTCTTTTACTTCAACAGGAACTTGATAATTTGAGCCCCCAACACGACGTGATTTTACTTCTAATGCAGGTTTAATGTTTTCTAAAGCAGCATTATATACTTCTAAAGCAGGTTTACCAGTTTGTTTTTCAACAATGTTAAATGCTTCATATAATATTTTTTGTGCTGTTCCTTTTTTTCCACCAGTCATTATTTGATTAACTAATTTAGTAACAACTTTTGAGTTATATATAGGATCTGGAAGCACATCTCTTTTAACTGCTCTTCTTTTACGCATATTTTTCTCCTCCTAATCTATTATTTTTTATCTTTTTTTGTTCCGTATTTACTACGACCTTGCTTTCTGTCTTTTACTCCGTGAGTATCCAATGTTCCACGAACGATGTGATAACGAACACCGATTAAATCTTTAACACGTCCACCTCTTACTAAAACTACACTGTGTTCTTGTAAATTGTGTCCTTCTCCTGGAATATAAGCATCGATTTCTTTACCATTTGATAATCTTACACGAGCAAATTTTCTCAATGCTGAATTCGGTTTTTTAGGTGTTCTTGTAGCTACTTTAGTACAAACTCCTCTTTTTTGTGGACTTTTTGCATCAGTTTGTTTTTTTTCTAATGTATTAAATCCAACATTTAAAACTGGGCTTTTACTTTTTCTAGTTTTTTTGCTACGATTTTTCTTAACAAGTTGATTAATTGTAGGCATATTTTTCTCCTTTCATTAACACACACCCTGGTGTATCATATTTTGTTTTAAATCAGGTTCTACCTAAGTAGAACCGGTTTTTAAACGCATTTATAATATATCACTTATGTAATGTATATGTCAAGAATTTTTATTAAAAACTATTATATAGGACATAGATAAAATAAATTGCAACTAATAAGCAAAGCAACAATATACCGCTTAAAATTAACATTTCTACTAATCCCCATCCTCCATTGTTTAGTTTTTTCATATTTTTCCTCTTTCTGATTTTATGCTATTTATCTGTTAATAATTATACAAAAATATATATTTGTTGTCAATTTATGATAAAAAAACACCAACAAACGTTGATGCTTTCTTAACTAAACTAATTCTACTTCTGCTCCAGCTTCAGTTAATTGATTTTTAATTGCTTCTGCTTCATCTGCTGGAATATTTTCTTTAAGATTTCCACCATTATCAGCTACTGCTTTAGCTTCAACTAATCCTAAACCAGTTATTTCTTTAATTATTTTGATAACAGCTATTTTGTTTCCACCAGCTGATTTTAATACAACTGTTTTTGTTGATGGACCTTCATCAGCTGCAGCAGCAGGTGCAGCAGCAACAGCAACTGCCATTGGGTCAACACCAAATTCTTCTTTCATTGCATCTACTAATTCTTTTACTTCAAGAATAGTCATTTCTTTTAAAGCACTTATAAAATCTTCTTTGTTTAATTTTGCCATATTTTATTCCTTCCCTTCCTTTTGTTCAGCATATAAATTCAAACTTATAGCTAAATCTTTAACATATTGCATCATACCACCAGCGAGCATTGTAAGTAAGCCTTCTCTTGATGGAATACTTGCATATTCTTTAATAACAGATATGTCTGCTATATTTCCACTGATTACACCAACTCTTATATTTAATTTATCATGTTTTTTAGCAAACTCTGATACAACTTTAATTGGTTCAAGTAATGTTTTACCAAACAAAATTGCATTAGGTCCTTCTAAAAATTCATCTAAATTAATTTTTAGTTCATCAGCAGCTCTTTTTAGTAATGTGTTTTTATAAACTTTAATATCAGAATCAACATTCTTTAATTCTCTTCTTAAAGCGCTTAATTCTTCAACTGTTAATCCTTGATATTGAAATATAATAACAGATTCACTATTCTTTAATTTATTGATTATTTCATCAACAATTTGCTTTTTTTGTTCAAGAATTTTTGTGCTTGCCATTTTTCCTCCTTTTATTTTATATATTAGAAAAGCATCCTTAGGGACGCTTAAAATTGTTTGTTTAAGTTCCCCTCGGTAGGTCTTATTAATGCCTACTGTCTTCGGTTTTGCTTTTTCTATCGTGTATTATATTATAAAATTTTTTAAATGTCAAAACTATTTTTATCAACCTTTATTCCAGGTCCCATAGTTGTTGAAATAGAAATATTTTCTATAAAGTTTCCTTTAACTGAACTAGGTTTAGCTTTAGCTATTGAGCTAATAACATATTTTAAATTTTCTGCTAATTTTTCTTCATCAAATGAAACTTTACCAATAATGGTATGAACATTTCCAAATTTATCATTTTTATATGTTACCATACCTTTTTTAATGTCTTCAACTACTGCACCAACTTTTGTAGTAACAGTTCCAACTTTTGGATTAGGCATTAAGTTTCTTGGTCCAAGAATATTACCAATTTTACCAACTTCTGGCATCATATCTGGAGTAGCAACAATTGTATCAAATTCAAACCAATTTTCATTCTTGATTTTATCAATCATGTCTTTATCCCCAACAAAATCTGCGCCAGCATTTTTAGCTTCTTCAGCAAATGCTCCTTTAGCAATTACTAAAACTTTTTTTGTTTTACCAGAGCCATTTGGTAGCGATAATGATCCTTTCATTTGTTGATCAGATTTTTTAGAATCTATATTTAATTTAATTGCTACATCGATTGTGCTATCGAATTTAGTAACTGATGATTCTTTAACTAATTTGATTGCATCTTCAAGATTATATATTTTATTTTTATCTATATTTTTTGATGCTTCCACATATTTTTTACCATATTTTTTCAATTTTTTACCTCCTTAACTGTGGTTAATTAAGCGGACATTTTATATTATTTTTTAATTTTCTTCTGTTTCTTCTTCATCGCCATGAACAGGGACATCAACATTTGATGCTTCAGCCATTTCTTTGGCTTCTGCTTCTAATTCAGCAAGTTCTGCGTCTCTTTTAGCTTGTTCTTTTTCTTCAGCTTTCGCTTCTTTTTCTTGTTCAGCTAATTCAGCATCATTTACACCTTCTATAGCTATTCCCATGTTTCTTGCTGTTCCAGCTATTTGTTTCATTGCTGATTCTACATCATAAGCATTTAAATCTGGCATTTTTGTTTCTGCTATTTCTTTAAGATCCTTTTTTGATATAGTAGCAACAATTTCATTAGCACCTTTTTTACTTCCTTTATTTACTTTTGCAACTTTCTTTAATAAAAATGCTGCAGGCGCAGTTTTTAGAACAAAATCAAAACTTCTGTCATCATAAATGGTAATTTCACAAGGAATTACGTCTCCCATCTTATCACGACTTGCTTCATTGAATTTTGTGCAAAATTCACCTAAGTTAATTCCAGCAGGTCCTAAAACCGTTCCAACTGGTGGTGCAGGTGTTGCTTTACCAGCTTCAATTTGTAGTTTTATCTTTTTTACGACTTCTTTAGCCACGAAAACACCTCCTATAATTTTTTCGCGTAAGTGGTAATGGGCAAGTCCGCATTTATCCCCGCCACTTAACAAGTTATATTAAAAATATAAACTTGCATTATTGATATTATCATAATTTTTATTAATTTACAACAATTTTACTATTCTTTTTTTAATTTATTCTATTATTTTATTTATTTTTACTAATATCTATTGGCCGTATTTTAAAAATATGATAATATTAATTTATAAATAAGGAGGAATTATTTTGGCTGGAAAATCCCATCTTTGACACTTTAACGCAAAAAAATCATTTAAACCTAGGTAAAATCTAGTTTTTTTATTTTTCATGC
>CALVXN010000055.1 GCA_944371315.1 uncultured Bacilli bacterium
TTAAAACCTCTCAATCCTGCATAAATAAAGGAATTGAGAGGTTTTTATTTCTTCAAACTGTCAAACTTGAGATATTAGCAAAAAAAAAGTTGTAAATCAACTCTTTTTTTCACTTTTCTATCACTTTTTTTAACCCAGTGTCAAAGTAAACATTTCTGTCCCAGTATTTAGGGAAATATTTAAATTATTTATGTTACTATCCATTCCCCCAACTAATTTATATGTGGGTTTTAAATAGTATGTTGTTCCACTATTAAACGTCACTGCTGATGAATAAGTAGTAATATTATTTTTGTTAATTATATTTGCTAATGTTGTTCCATAATTTTTTGCTTGTGTAAATATTGAAGTTGTGCTTCCTGTAAAACTAGAGCCTAAACTCGTAAGTGAATTACTACTTCCTTCTTCAACTGTTAGATTTCCATTATATGTTTTTCCATTATATGTTATATCTAAATTATATACACCTGGGTATATTCCATTTAAACTATATGTCCCACTAGAATTTGTTGTAGATTTAAGTGATCCATTTTGTAAAGAAATTGTTGCACCATTTAATGCTACTCCATTTGAATCTTTTAAAACTCCAGATAAATTATAGCTCATTTTAGCGTTTTCTACTTCTGCTACAACTTCCGTATTAATATAAAAATATGTGTATCTTGCTGCTGGTATTGCTTTATCTGATAACCATGTTTTTATTTTATATGTTTTTGTTGCATCACCACTAGTCGTGCTTCCTACTGTATCAAATAACAATGAGTACCTATTATATCTATAATCCGAATTTGATGAATATATTGGTAAATCTGCTATTGTTATTGGCCCCACAATTAAGGTTTCATCATTTATTCCATTATATTCATAAACTGCTATTTTTATATAATCGAGTGGTGTTAAAGGATCTGTGCTTTTATACCCTTGTCTATTTGTAAAGTTTTCCATGTCATAACCAACATTTAAAGTAAATGTGGAATTTAAACTACCAGTATTTTGAATAAAAACTACTTTTACATCTCCTTCTCCACTTAATGATAATCCGAGTTCATCTGATAATGATTCCATATTTTCTTTATTAATTGCAGATGTTGTATCATTCCCATATGAAACTTGTAATGTTCCAGTTGAAACACTTTGATTATTGCTATTAGTTTTAACTGTAAAAAATGATGCATATGATACACCAATTGTTGATAGTGTCAAAACAAATACACATACTGCTATAAAAAAATTCTTACTTTTAATAAATTTTGTAATCTTTTCAAAGTTTATTTTTGATTTCATTTTATCCACCTAGTATAATTTTAACACATTACTTCATTAAAAAAAAGCCATTTTTTTAATGACTTCTTCTATATCTTTCTTTTGGATCAAGATATTTTTTTCTTAATCTTATTTCATCTGGAGTTACTTCTATATATTCATCATCTTCAATAAATTCTAATGCTTCTTCTAAAGTAAATTTTTTAGGTTTATTTAATACTATTGCTTCATCTGCATGAGCACTTCTGGTATTTGTAAGCTCTTTATTTTTACATGGATTTACATTTAAATCTCCTTCTTTATTGCAAATACCTATAATCATTCCTATATATACTTCTTGAGATGGTTCTACAATCATTGTTCCTCTACTGCTTAAATTAAATAACGAATAACCAAATGTCGTTCCATTTTCCATTGATACTAATACACCATTTTTTCTGCCATTAATAATTCCAGCATAAGGACCATATGAATCAAAAGAACGAACCATAATTCCTTCTCCTTTGGTTTCAGTAATAAACGAACCACGATAACCAATTAAACCTCTTGTTGGAACCAAATATTCTATTTTTGTATATCCAACTTCTCCTGGTGCAACACTTTGCATTACACCTTTTCTTTCATTAAGAGAATTTATTACTGTTCCAGAATATTCGTTTGGAACATTTAAAATCACTTTTTCATATGGCTCTAATTTTTTACCATTTTCTTCTTTCATTATAACTTCTGGTTTCGATACAGATAGTTCATAACCTTCTCTACGCATATTTTCAAGAAGTATTGATAGATGAAGTTCTCCTCTACCACTTACTTTATATCCATCTTCATTTTCTATTGGTTCTACCTTTAAACCAACATTAGTTTCAAGCTCTCTTTCAAGTCTTTCTTTTAAATGCCTAGATGTTAAAAATTTACCACTTCTGCCTGCAAAAGGTGAATTATTTACTAAAAAATTCATTGATAATGTGGGTTCTTCAATTATTATTTTAGGTAATGGTTCAACATGATTTTTATCACATATTGTATCTCCAATAGATACTTCGCTACATCCAGCAACTGTAACTATATCTCCATAATAAGCTTCATTTACTTCAGTTCTTTTTATTCCTTCATTTACAAACAATTTACTTATTCTAAATGATGAATTTGTTCCATCATTTTTGGCAAGTGCTACTGTTTCACCAACTTTAATTTTTCCTTTGTTTATTCTACCTATACCAAGTCTACCTATATAGTCATCATAATCTAATTGACTTATTTGCATTTGTAAAGGATCATTTTCATTTCCTTCAAAAGGTTTTGTTGTATTAATTATTGTTTCAAATAATGGAGTTAAATCTTTTCCTTCTTCTCCCATATTATAAATTGCATAACCTTCTCTAGCACTTCCATAAAGTATTTTAAAATCCAATTGTTCATCGGTTGCTCCAAGTTCCATAAACAAATTAAATGTCATATCAACTACTTCAATAGCTCTTTGATCTTTTTTATCAATTTTATTGATAAATAAAATTGGTTTTAAGTTGTTTTGCAATGCTTCTTTTAAAACAAACCTAGTTTGTGGCATTGGACCCTCAGCTGAATCTACTAATAATATTACTGTATCTACAGTTTTTATTATTCTTTCTATTTCAGATGAAAAATCTGCATGTCCTGGTGTATCTACTATATTAATTTTATAGTCTTTATATTTAATTGCACAATTTTTAGCAGTTATAGTTATTCCTCTTTCTTTTTCAATATCACCGCTATCCATTACACAATCTATTAATTCTTCATTTTCACGAAAAACTCCGCTTTGGCGCAATAATCCATCTACTAAAGTTGATTTACCGGCATCAACATGAGCAACTACTGCAATATTTATTATTTTATCCATAAAAACTCACCCTTTTTTTGCACCACTAGATAATAATACATAACAAGTAAATTGTCAAGAAAAACCTTGTGAATGTTAATCCTTTTTTAAAATGTCACCATATCATTAATAGAAATGTCACCGACGTTAATATATAATATCTCTTTGGAA
>CALVXN010000056.1 GCA_944371315.1 uncultured Bacilli bacterium
GCAAGCATGAAAAATAAAAAAACTAGATTTTACCTAGGTTTAAATGATTTTTTTGCGTTAAAGTGTCAAAGATGGGTAATAATGATCAATTAATTTTGTTGTTGGTTGATACTGGAAGTCATAGTGACTTGTTTAAAACTTAATAACACATCATTAATTTTGTATTTTATACTAGTGTTTTGTATTATTACCAAAGTGCTAGTATTTTTTATTGTTTTATATATTTTTATTATATTCATGTTCAATTAGATGTTTTGCAATTGAAAAAGTATCAAATTAATGCTATTATTTTATTATAGGTGATAGAATGAAGCCAAGAACAAGAATAATATTATTAAGTATAATTTCTATATTAATTGTAGTAACCATAGTTTTAGGAGTAACTTATTCATTTATGAAAGCTGATATTGAATCAAGTTCAGTAACAGAGGTTTCTTTAAAAAGTTGTGCAAAAATAACTTTAAAAGATACAGATGTATCAATTAATTTAAATAATACTTATCCAATGAGTAAAAATAAAGCATTACAAACTACTCCTTACACATTTACTGTATCTAGTTCTTGTGAAAATTATGTTGGTTTTAATCTTTATTTAGCAACTCTTAATACTAATACATTAGATGCATCTAATATACATTATATTATTACATATAATGGCTCTAAAGATATATTAGCAGAAGGAATATTAAGTAATGCTACTAATGCCGAAAATGAATTTAGCAATGAAGAAAAAACTCAACTTAATAGTGGTATTAATGGAACTTATAGTAGTATTTATAAATTGTATAATGCTTCTATACCATTGCAAGGAGAAAAATCATATGATTTATATTTATATGTAGATGGAGATGTAACTGATGCATCAACAATGAATAAGAGTTTTAATGCTGGTATTGCTGTTAAGTCATACGATAGGGAAGCTGATCCAACTTTGGCTAATTACATAATTAATAATGTTTATACTACCGATGGAGAAAATGGATTATATTATCATGATGGAGTAGGAAGTTATACTAACGCTGACCAAGAAGCCGGAGATAACTCATATCGTTATAGTGGAGCAGATCCAAACAATTATGTGTGTTTTGGAAGTGATGCTGCAACTTGTCCAAATGAATATTTATATCGTATAATTGGTGTATTTGATGAAAATAGTGATAGTGAATACAATGTTAAATTAATAAAGGCTGATTATACAACAAGTGCAATGCTTGGAACAGATGGAAGAGATTATTATGGAAATTATAATAATGTTACTTCAAATTATAAAGGGAATATGAATACAAGCACAATAGCGGCATATAGATGGAATTATGATACAAGTGTAAGTTCATATGGATCAAATAATTGGACAACAAGTGAATTAAATAAAATAAATTTAAATATAAATTATATAACTTATTTAAGTAATTTATGGAGTGATATGATAGAAGATTCAACATGGCATTTGGGGGGGATGACATCTTCTAGTAATACAGCAAAAAGTTTTTATAATGGCGAAAGGAATAATGCAGGATATGGAAGTAATCCAACAACATATGGACCAGAAAATGCAAATGGTAGTTCTACAAAAATAGGATTAATGTATCCAAGCGATTATGGATATGCTGCATATCCAGATGCATGGGTAACAAATTTAAGTTCGTATAGTTCAACAACAATAAAGGGAAATAATTGGCTATATATGGGACTAAATGAATGGACAATGACACCGTATTCGTCCTACTCTCGCAATGTGTTTAGTCTGTATAGCAATGGCTACTTAAACAACCGCAATGCGAATAACGGCTACTCTGTTAGGCCCGTCTTTTATCTGAGGTCTAATATCTCGTATGTTGAGGGAGATGGAACTAAGGATTTGCCATTTAGAGTAGGGGTGTGAGGAATCTAAAAAAGGCCACGTCAGCATCTTAAACCGACGTGGTCCGAGTTATCAACAAAAAAATTAAGGAGGTAATATAATGTATAGTTATATATTTGGTAAAGTAAGTGAGATAAATAGTAATAGTATAGTTTTAGAATGTAATGGGATTGGTTATTTAATATATGTTCCTAATCCTTTTAGTTATACTATAGGTAATGAATATAAAGTATACGTATATAATAAAATAAGTGAAGATGAATATAGTTTGTATGGTTTTAAAATTAAAGAAGAATATGAACTATTCTTAAAACTAATTAGTGTTAAAGGACTTGGGGCTAAACTTGCCCTTCCAATTCTCGCAACTGGATCTATTGCTGGTATAGTTGATGCGATAGATAGAGAAAATATTTTGTATTTAACAAAATTTCCTAAAATTGGTGATAAACTTGCTCGCCAAATAATTTTAGATTTGAAGGGTAAAATAAATATAGAAGTTAGTGAAGAATTAGTAAGTGATGAAACTGAGGATTTAATTGAAACGTTAAGTGCACTGGGATATAAAATTGGAGAAATTAAAAAAGTGGTTGGTCAAATAAATAAAAGTAATAGTCTAGAAGAACAAGTAAAAGAAGCATTAAAATTATTATTAAAGTAGGGATATAATGAAAAATAAAGGATTTACATTAGTTGAATTATTAGTTGTTTTAGTAATTATGGCTATAATTTCTGCAATAGGTTTTGCTGGTGTTACTGCTGTTCAAAAAAATATAAAAAAGAATTTGTGGGAAGCAAAAATAGAATTAATTTTAAGTGGCGCTAAAAATTATGGTGAAGATAATAAAAATAAATTTAAAGAAACTGATACATGCAATATTAATGGCACAGTAAAAGAATATTGTATTACTAAAGATGTTCAATTTTTATTAGATAATAATTATATTAAAACAGATGAAGAAGATAATGACGGAAATGCTATTATTACTAATGATACATTAGATGAAGATGATTCTAACTACATTGTAAATGAAAAGGACGTTAAAATTTATTTAGAAGATAATACAATTTACGCTACTATGGATTAAATGAGAAATTGCTATAATTTCTTATTTTTTATTTGCTATAAAATACAAGTATATGCTAAAATAATTATGGAGGATATTTATGGAAAAATATGTATATTTGTTTAATGAAGGAAACAAAGATATGAGAAATCTTCTAGGGGGAAAAGGTGCTAATTTAGCTGAAATGACTAACATTGGTATGCCAGTTCCTAGTGGATTTACAGTTACAACAGAAGCTTGTAATAAATATTATGAAGATGGTAAGGTATTAGCTGATTCAATAATTGATGAAATAAAAGTAAATCTTACTAAATTAGAAGAAAAAACGGGTAAAAAATTTGGTGATTTAAATAATCCACTTTTAGTAAGTGTTAGAAGTGGTGCTAGAGCTAGTATGCCTGGAATGATGGATACAGTTTTAAATTTAGGTTTAAATGATGAAATAGCTGCATCTTTTGCTGAAAAAATAAACAATAAAAGATTTGTATATGACTCTTATAGAAGATTTATTCAAATGTTTGCAGATGTAGTAAAAGGATATTCAAAAAGTAAATTTGAAATTATTATTGATGAAGTAAAGGAAAATAAAGGTGTAAAAGACGATATTGATTTAGATGAAGAAGATATGGGGACACTTGTAAATAGATTTAAAGATGCTTATAAGGAATTTGCAGGTGAAGATTTTCCACAAGATCCATTTACTCAATTAATTGAAGCAGTAAAAGCAGTATTTAGAAGTTGGAATAATGAAAGAGCTATATATTATAGAAGAATTAACGATATTCCATCTAGTTGGGGAACAGCAGTAAATGTTCAAGAAATGGTTTATGGTAATAGCGGAAATACATCTGGAACAGGTGTTGCATTTACTAGAAACCCTGCTACTGGAGAAAAGAAATTATTTGGAGAATATTTAATCAATGCTCAAGGAGAAGATGTTGTTGCTGGTATTAGAACTCCATCTGAAATCGAAACATTAAAAGAAGAAATGCCAGATGTTTATAAACAATTTGCTGATATTGCTCAAAAACTAGAAGATCATTATAATGATATGCAAGATATGGAATTTACAATAGAAAATGGTAAATTGTTTATACTTCAAACAAGAAATGGTAAAAGAACTGCATCAGCTGCAGTTAAAATTGCTGTTGATTTAGTAAATGAAGGAAGAATTTCAAAAGAAGACGCTGTATTAATGGTTGATCCAAAACAATTAGATGCATTACTTCATCCAACATTTACACAAGATGCTTTAAAAAGCGGTAAAGTAATAGGTAGAGGTCTTGCTGCATCTCCTGGGGCTGGTAGTGGAAAAATATATTTTAATGCTGCTGATGTAATTAAGGCAAAAGAAAATAAAGAAGATGCTATTTTAGTAAGATTAGAAACTTCACCAGAAGATATTGAAGGAATGAATTCAAGCAAAGGTGTATTAACTATTCGTGGTGGAATGACTTCTCATGCGGCAGTAGTTGCTCGTGGTATGGGGATTTGTTGTGTATCAGGAGTTGGAACATTTGCTTTAAACGAAGCAGAAAAAACTTTAAAGACTGAAGATGGTAAAGTATTTAAAGAAGGAGATTATATTTCAATTGATGGATCTACTGGTTTGGTTTATGAAGGTAAACTTGAAATGCAAGAAGCATCAATTAGTGGTGATTTTAAAACATTTATGTCTTGGGCTGATGAAGCTAGAGATTTAAAAATTAGAACTAATGCTGATACACCAAGAGATGCAAAACAAGCAAAAGAATTTGGTGCAGAAGGTATTGGACTTTGTAGAACAGAACATATGTTTTTTGAAAAAGATAGAATATTTAATTTTAGAAAAATGATATGTGCAACTACTGTTGAAGAAAGAAAGAAAGCATTAGAAAAAATTCTTCCATATCAAAGAAAAGATTTTGAAGAATTGTATGAAGCAATGGCACCATATAGTGTTGTTATAAGATACTTAGATCCACCACTACATGAATTCTTACCAAAATTACCACATGAAATTAAAGAACTTGCTGATGATTTAGGTAAAAGTGTTGAAGAATTACATCACATTATTGATTCATTAAAAGAATTTAATCCAATGATGGGACATCGTGGTTGTCGTTTAGCAATAACTTATCCAGAAATTGCAGAAATGCAAACAAGAGCTGTTATTGAAGCAGCAATAAATGTTGGTAAAAAAGGTATAAAAGTTACGCCTGAAATTATGATTCCATTAGTAGGGGACGTTAATGAATTAAAATATGTTAAGGAAATAGTTACAAAAACTGCTGATGAAATAATTAAGGAAGCTAATGTTGAATTAAAATATGAAGTTGGAACAATGATTGAAATTCCAAGAGCTGCATTACTTGCTGATAGAATTGCAAAAGAAGCTGATTTCTTTAGTTTTGGAACTAACGATTTAACACAAATGACTTATGGTTTTAGTCGTGATGATGCTGGTAAATTCTTAAATTCTTACTATGAAAAAGGAATATTTGAATCTGATCCATTTGCTAGAATTGATGCTGACGGTGTTGGATTATTATTAAAAATGGCTAGTGAAAAAGGACGTAGTGTTAATGAAAATATTAGCTTAGGTATTTGTGGAGAACATGGTGGAGATCCATCTAGTATTGCATTATGTGATTCTTTAGGATTTAATTATGTTTCTTGTTCACCATTTAGAGTGCCAATTGCAAGACTTGCTGCTGCTCAAGCTGCAATAAAGGCGCGTCAAAATTAGAACGCATAAGCGTGAAAATTATTAAAAATCAAAAAGAACAGAAATGT
>CALVXN010000057.1 GCA_944371315.1 uncultured Bacilli bacterium
GTGTGTTTTCAAAAAAATTTAATATTTGTATTTTTTTATAATATTTTCTATTTCTTTTAAGTTATATTTTGCTTTATATTCTTTAATGTAAAATGGTTTATTACTGATTTCATTTATTTTGTATTCAAGTATAGTAATAGTAATAGGATGTTTAATTAGATATTCAGTTGGTTCAATAATTTGTAAATTAGTATGTAGAAGAACTTTGATTTTTCCTTTTTTGATTTTGTAAGTGTAGTTTTTAATAAGTTCTATTATTTTGGGATTAGGTTTAAATTCTTCTATAACTTTAAATTCAAGCATAAAAAATGTCCTCCTTCCTAGAAAGAGAACATTAAAGTTAAATATTTATATAAAATAAAAACTTACGAACCATCATAGTCCGTAAGTTGTATTCAAATGGAGCCTTAACTTTTCTTATATTCGAAAAATTATACTCCCAAGATTGATTAAATCAACTAAATAAATTATATCAGTTTTTGATATTATTTCAAGTCATTTAATTAACATTTTTTAAGTTCATTGTTCTTAATACTCTCAATTTTATCATTAATACTATTAAGGAGATTCATTAGTTTCTCATTTTTATTTAAATAGTATTCATTCATCAAAATCGTGAGTCCTCTATATTTATCTATATTCATGTCTGCAATTTCAAAATAATTTTCAATTTTAGGTTTAAATGAGATATACTCATTTGATAATGCAGAAATAGTATCATTCAAATATTTATGATGTGGCTGATTTTCAGCATCCAAATCATATAAAGTTAAAGTTTTAATATTTAATCTTTTTAAAACGCTTAAAACTATTGGAAAAAATATTTTACCATCAACTAATGCATAATCTATATTGTTTCTTTCCATATTCGAACCATATTCTAATAAATATAAATCAAATATTTTTCTTTCAATTGCTCCTTCACCAACTAGAATATATTTGCAAAACAACGATTTAATAATTATTGGAAGAACAAAGTTCTTAAAATATAATTCATATTTGCCCTCAATCACTCTATAATCTTTTAATTTTAATTCTTCTTTTTTATAGCAATCAAAATCTTTGGATAAAGAAATAAGCTCATTTGTTGATGGTAAATAATTACATTCTCCATTTTTGATATGCGCTATTTCAATAGTATCTTCAATAAAATATTGTGTTATTATTGGTGAGTGAGTAGCAATAATAACTTTTATGCCTTGATATGAAATTTTGTTTAAAATTTTTGCTACTTTAATGTATAGTGATGGGTGCAAATGCTGCTCTGGTTCGTCTATAACTAAATATTCAAAATTATCATCTTTATTGTCTTCTAAAATTTTAGATATAAGAAGTAATTGACCCAAAAACTTCTCACCTGATCCTGGTTTATTCCATTGATTAGAGTCTGTTTTAATTTCTGCACTTATAATTCCTTTATAAGATTCGAGATTATTGTTTAAAGATATATTTAAGAAACTATTTTCATTTATAGAATTTAAATCTACTTTATCAATTTCTTCTTGAATTGCTCTTTTTGCTTTAGAATTATCTAATAATGAATTAAGCCAAGTAATAAGCGTAGATGTATCACTAGAATTTTTTAGATTTTCATCTGCCTTTACCTCGTTTGTAACTAATATAGTCTTTTTCGCAATTGCACCTTTAATTTCAGAACTAATTTTATATGACTTACCTTGTGAATTAGTTCCAACTAACGCCAACCTTTTTAATCCTTTTTCATTCATGTAATCTGTAAACATTGTTTTTACCTCCTATCAATTTTAAAGTTAAAGCTTCAACTAATGCCATTTTATCGACTTTATTTGTATAAGTCAATACATTTTTAGCAGATATTTTTGAAGAGTGCCAACTTATATTTATATAATATATTTATATATTATATAAGTATAAAATTTTAAAAGATTAGAAAAAATTTTATAAAAAAGGTGTTAGATTATTTCTTGTAATATTTCTTATGACATTTATTGCGACATTTCTTACGACATGATATAATTATGTCATAAGAATTAGGAGGAAAAAATGTTAGATGTAATTGAAGATGTAAGAAATGAATTTAAAATTAAATTAACAGACAAGTTTGAAGAAGAAGTAATATCATTTTTAAATACAAATGGCGGTAATATTTATATTGGTGTTAATGATAAAGGAGATATTGTTGGAATTAATGGTAATATTGATTTACTTCAAAGAACTATAAAAGATAGAATTAAAGATAATATTATGCCATCAACATTAGGACTTTATGATGTAATAGTATCAGAAAAATATAATAAAAAATATATTAAAGTAATTATTGCTAGAGGAAATGAAAGACCATATTATTTAAAAGGAATGGGAATGACTCCTGATAGTTGTTTTATTAGAGTTAGCAGTTCTATTCAATCTATGTCTAATGAAATGATAAATAATGAATTTAGTAAAAGAACTAGAAATTCTTTAAAAAATATTGTATCACCTAAACAAGATTTAACGTTTAGCCAATTAAAAATATATTATGAAGAAAAAGGTTTTAGTATAAATAATAATTTTCTAAAACAATTAAATTTATATACTGATGATGGCAAATATAATTATAATGCTTATCTACTAGCTGATAATAATTCTATTTCAATTAGATTTGGCAAATATGATGGAACTAATTCAGTAAATTTAATTGAAAATGAAGATTTTGGTAATTGTTCAATTATTAAAGCAACTAAAAACATACTAAATAAACTAGAAATAGAAAATAAAACTTTTACAAAAATAGAATATCCTGAAAGAAAAGAAATTAAAATGTATGATTATATTGCAGTAAGAGAAGCCGTTGTTAACGCAATAGTACATAATGATTGGTCTAATGAATATTCTCCTAAGTTTGAAATATTTAGTGATAGATTAGTAATATCTTCAAATGGTGGAATTCAAGATAACACAACAAAAGAAGAATTTTTAGAAGGGTTTTCACTTCCTAAAAACAAAGAATTAATGAAAGTCTTTAATGATTTAGATTTAGTTGAACAAATGGGAACAGGAATAATAAGAATACTTCAAAGTTATAATAAAGATTCATTTGAATTTTTTCCAAACTTTATAAGAGTTACATTCCCATTTAATGAAAATAAATTTAAGACAAATACGAAAGAAATTAAAAATAATAATTTAACTGAGATACAAAACAGTATTATTGGATTAATGCTAGATTCACCAACTATAACTCAAGAAACACTCGCAAGACTTTTAGATGTTAACATTAGAACTATTCAAAGAAATATAAAAACACTTATAGATGTAGGATTGATTGAAAGAATAGGCGCTACTAAAAAGGGTGAATGGATTGTAAGAAAATAAAGGAGGTATAGATTATGAAAGTATTAAGTTTAACAGAACCATTTGCTACTTTAATAAAAGAAAAGATGAAATTAATTGAAACAAGAAGTTGGAAGACGTCATATCGTGGTGAATTGTATATTCATGCTAGTATGACTGAAATGGCTAAGCATGATAAAAATGATAAAGAGTTAATGAGTTTGATTGAAAATAAACAATTAAATTATGGTTATATAATTTGTAAATGTAATCTTGTTGATTGCATTTATATGACAAAAGAATATGTAGAAAAGATGAAGAAGAATAACCATCAAGAATATATTTGTGGTGAGTATACAGAAGGAAGATATGCATGGATATTAGAAGATATTAAGCCATTAGACAATCCAATAAAAGCAAAAGGTCAATTAAGTATTTGGAATTATTATAATGAACTAGAGATAATGGAATTAATGAAAGATATTGAATATGGTTGGATTGACAAACACAATAATAAACATAATATTGTTAATGATGAATATGCTAATAATTACATACTGCAATCTCCAAATGAAGTTATAAAGAATAAAATCGGTGTATGTTGGGATCAAGTAGAACTTGAAAGATATTATTTTAAAGGAAATGATTGGAATGTAAAAACTTATTTTATAGTACATGATGATGGTAATAAATGCCCAACTCATACATTTTTAACTTATGAAAAAAACAATAAATATTATTGGTTTGAACATTCATGGGAAAGATTTAGAGGAATACATGAATATAATTCTTTAAAAGAATTATTAAATGATATAAAAGATAAATTTATTAAATATGAACTATGTGATAATTATGTTTTAGAAAACCTAATGTTATACGAATATAAAAAACCAAAATATCATATTTCTACTCAAGAATTTTATGCTCATTGTAATAATGGTATAAACATATTTTAACATTCTATAATATAGTAAATATCATAAACAGTAATTTAGTTAAATGAAAAGAAAAACATAAAAAAGTATTATAATATTAAGGGAGGATTTTAGTATGAAAAAAATTGCTTTAGATTTAGATGGAGTTGTGTTTGACTCTGAAAACTTATATAGAGTGTATACTGAAATTTATGATACAGACAACAATAAAAAAGATACAATTATAGATAATTCACAAAGAATTTTTCAAAAAAGATATAATTGGAGTCAAGAAGAGTTTCAAAAATTTTATAATGATAATGCTGAAAAAGTATTAAACTCTGCAAACATAATGACAGGAGCGGATATAGTTATTAATAAATTAAAAGATAAATTTGAATTTATTGTTGTTACTTCAAGAAATGATTTCGAAACTGAAATTGCAAAGAAAAAATTCAAAGAACTTGGATTAGAAAATATTAAGATATTTAATAATGAACATCATAAAATTGATAGATTGATTGAAGAAAATGCTGATTATATGATAGACGACGATGACACTATTTGCATTAATGCAGCAGATAATAATGTATGTGCATTATACTTTAAAAATAATGCTTCAAATAAAGTAGAAAAAGAAAATGTTATTAATGTTAATAACTGGGGAGAAATATATAAATATCTTATTTTAAATGAAGGAGATAATTAAAATGGAATATAAAAAGATGAGAGAATATACTCATGAAGAATTTGTTAATTTAATAATGAGTTTAGATGAAGAACAATTATTAGAATTAAGTTCAAAATATGGTGGATACCCAGTTTTATTTAGGATGGCACTTGATGAAAGAATTAATCACATTCCATTTATTCAAACTGGTGCTGCGATAATAATTAGAAATGAAAACGGACAAATTTTATTACAAGAAAGAACTGATAGAAATAAATGGGGATTACCTGGAGGTTGTCAAGATTTAGGAGAAGATTTAAGATTTACAGCAGTTAGAGAAGCTTACGAAGAAACAGGTATTAAATTAAATCCTTATGAAATTGAATTGATAGATACATTATCTGGTGAATCAAGAAAAAATAGTTATCCTAATGGAGATATAGTATATAATAATACTTCGTTATATTTAGCAGATGTTTCAATGGAAGATGCATCTAATTTAAAAGGTGATTCAGAAACAAAAAGATTACAATTTTTCAACCCTGATGAAGTTCCTGAAAATTTAATGGATGCTGATTTAATAAAATCATATTTAAACTATATTTGTGAATAAAAACATTATAACAAAAAAGACAATAGAAGTCATAATGCTCTAATATTGTCTTTTTCTTTTTGCATATCTTTATCAAAATTATTAAGATTATTTTGCATAGTTTCTGATCTTTCAAATATATCTTTACAATACTTATCATATTTACGAAGTTCTTTTATTTTAGGTTGTATATCATTTATTTCAGTTAATATTTCAGATTTAACTTCTTCTGATTTTGCTCTATGGTACTTTTTCCAAAGATTTTCTCTTTTACCCATTAACTTTCTATATTCTTCATAATTAGTTTTAGAAAAATATTCTAAATCTTCTTTAGTTTCAATATTATTGTTTGCCATAAATCTTACTTGTTCTGAATACTTATCTAGTTTAGCAATTTCTTTTCTAATTGAATATGGTAAATACTGTTTAGGATGATCCTTTGGAAATACACCTAATAAATAACAATAATATAGATATAGCCCATATATTCCTTTATGTGTTTTATTTGTTTTAGAATATTCTTCAAATATAGTTTTTTGTAATAGTGGTTTAAATATAATTTGTCTAGATAAATATAATCTTTTATTTATATTATCTATTGAATAGTCATCACCAAAAGCTTTTTGGGTTCTAACTTTATCACAACCATTTTTATAAATTGTTAATATACCATTACGTGTATAAACTTGATAATCTAATTTTTTTAATCGTTCTATAACTTGTTTAAGTGTAACTGAATAACTAATTACATTATCTAAATCTTCTTTTAATGTTTTATAATAATCATTGTCTAAAACTTTATGATTATAGGTGCTTTTATAACCTAAATCTTCATCTAAAACAGATAAACCATATTCAGCACATAAGGAATCTGATATATGTCTTAACTTTGCTAGATTAGTTCTATTGTTGTTATATTTTTTACCAGTCTTAAATGAAACAGAATTTAATATGAAGTGATTGTGTATATGATTTGTATTTTGGTGTGTTGAAACAATCACTTCATAATCTTTAAACATTTCTTCTGCAAACTTAACTCCAATTTCATGAGCAATATCTGGTGTTACTTCATTTTCTTTAAAAGACTGATATCCATGGAATGCTAAAATATCATCTGTTTTTCCAAATCTTTTTTTTGTAAATTTCATATCTTCATAAGGGTTATCCTCAGAACAATTTAAAGAACTAACATAACATACTTTTTCATTTTTCAAATTATATTCAGTAGTACTTATTTCAAGATAGTTATATGAATTTTTACCATAATCTTTATTGATGGTTTTTTCTGGATTGATGATATAATTTATAGACTGTTTTAAATTATTTTTTATACTCCAAATTGATGTTGTTGCCATACTTAAGGTTTAACCTTTCAATATATTGGATTTTGTGGTGGGAGTAAAAACCCGTTGCTTGCTTATAGACATAATCAAATATAGATTATCTCTTTTAATATTATTTCTTCAGCCATATTTTTATAATTATTCATCAATTGTACCCATTCAATTTGATTATTTTCTTTATATTTTTCAGATAGTTTTTCATCATTCTTAATATAATTATTCATTAAAATATTATATCTTTTTTCACATTCTTTACTTACTGAAAGAAGATGATTTGTTAATTCATTTTTCATTAAAAGTGATTGATATAATCCTTTTTTATATTCCTTAATATAATCTAATCTTAAATAACCATACTTATTTATTTGTTCATAATTTTTATTATCTATTACTAAATTTGGTAATAAATAATCTCCAACTTTTGTATATTCAATATTCATAATTTAATCAATTCCTTTCTAATTTTCTAATATTGTATTTGTTTTACAACTTACAATTCCATATCTATCTTTAATATTGTCTTTTGATATTGGAAAGTTATTTGTATTAGTAAGTGCTACAAATCTTATAATTTTTTCATCATCTTTTGGTTGATATTCTAAAATAACTTCATTAGTTTCATTATCAATTGTTTCATACATTTCATAAAAAGATGTTTCAAAATGTTCATTCATTTTAGTTAAATATCTATTTAATTCATCTTCAGTCATTCTACCACCTTTGATACATTCTTCATTATCACCAATCATAACAGGTACTGCAACATCAAAAATTCCTGCATTGTAAAATTTTAATAATTCTTTAATAAATCCATTTCTGAAATTAATTTTTTCAAGAATTAAATTACCTTTACTATCTTTTTTAATCTCAATAGTATCAATAAATTTTGATATAAATTCTTGTTTTTCTGACTTGTCCATATCATTCCATTTTGATTTTAATAATGAATTTAAGGTATCAAGTCTTATCATTTTTTCTCTTTCTAAGTCTCTTTCTGCGAGTAATTCGTGTGGAGAGTAGTTAAAAGTTTCTAAATTAACTAACTCTAATTTTTTGTTTTCTAGGTTAGCAAGTTTATCTTCAATTAGTTTATAATCTTCTTTAAAATCTTCCATTTCAACAATGCCTTTAATATATGCTTGTTTAATTCTATCTCTTTGTTTTTCTAAATTTCTTATCTCTTTATCAATAGTAGTTGTATCAATTTTATTATTTTTATCTTCTAAAATAGGTAAGAAGAATTTTTTAACAGCCATATCATATTCCAATAAATCATAGATAAAACTTTCTAATAATTCTTCTACATAATTTTCGTTAAAATTAACATGACAATGTTCACAAGTGTAGTACATATATTTTCTTTTAGAACCACCAGAACCCTTACATTTCATAATACGACCACAACTAGGACATTTAAGTCTTTGAAAAAAGGTATAAATTCTATCTCTTGTATAAGTTCTTTGATTTCTTTCTTTTTGTTTTTGACATTCTTCCCATTTAGCGCGAGATATGATAGGTTCAACTACATTCATATACACGATAGGTTCTAAGTTTTCTTGTTTACCAATTCGTTTATATTGTTCATAATCTCCCATATAGATTTTATTATCGATTATTTTCTGAATAGTTGTATCTCTCCATTTCTTTTTAGGATAGATATTATTTTCTTTAAAATAGTTAGCAATTTGCTGAAAACTTTTGCCTTCTAAATACATATCAAATATTTTTTCTACATATGGACGAGTTGCATTATCAACAATCATTTTCTTATCTTCTGATTTAGTATAGCCAAAAGGTCTTTGTCCTGGAATATGACCTGATTTAATAGCACCATTTAATCCAAATTTAGTTCTTTCTGATACAATTTCTATTTCTAATTGAGATAAAACAGTAAGCATTCTTACAAAGAATCTACCATTAGCGGTAGAGGTATTAACATCATCTCTATCACATAGTAGAAAGCAATTATATTGTTCTAATACTGATATTAGTTCTTCTAAATCACGAACTGAACGAGTAATTCTATCTAATTTATAAGCAACAATATAATTAATTTTTCCTTCTTTCATATCTTGTAGCATTTCTTGAAATTGTGGTCTATGTTCCATATCTTTAGCAGATATTCCCGCATCCTTATAGACCTTGTAAACCTCTAACTCTTTAAACTTACATAATTGAAGCAATTTTTCTTCTTGTTCTCCTAAACTAAATCCTTCTCTTGCTTGATCTTCAGTTGATACACGAATATAAACTCCTGCTGTTTTCCTTTCATTATCCATAATTATCATTCTCCTTTCTTTTTAGGGTAGTGAAAGCCACCAAAAAAGGTGTCACATTACAAGGACACCTTTGATTTAATTGATTATTACACACCAAAAACAACCAATATTGTGGGAGTATCTAAACTCTCAAATCAATTTAATGCCTTGCAATGTACTCTGATAACTCAGCCAGAGGGATTTTATTTTGTAGATTCCCTATATAAAAATATTTCTGTTCATTAAAGAACAAATATAATCGGTTATTTATAATAACCTTATGTGGTTCAACATACGCTAGATTTGTATGTTCAACAATTCGTAAGCAACCTTCAAATATTTCATATTTATGCTTAGCGAATCTGCAAGACCAATCGATTTTGGTTTTGAGTTCATCACTCATATTGATTTTTTTCTTTACGACTTTTATCATAACACATCACACCTTTCTTTGCAATAACGCACAAAAAAATCAATCTTTTCAGATTGATTTAATCATTAACATCGCTTTAGTGCGACGATTTTATCTTATGGAGCAAGTGAGGAGGATCGAACTCCCATCTCAACCTTGGCAAGGTCGTATACTAGCCATTGTACTACACCTGCGTAAATAGATTGTATCAAATATATATAATTTTTGCAACAATAATTGCTAAAAAAAGTATTTATTGCTATAATTGGTAAGTAAGAAGGGAAAATATGAAAAATAAAATATATGACTGTTTATCTATTATTCGAAAGAATATAGTTGAATATATAATTACAAATCGTTTATTTATATCTTACGTAATACTGTCTGTTTTAGGAACAATGCTTGTTCGCAAATGGACATTAGGTAGTTTTTTTAGCTTAAAACCATTTATAACTGATTTAGGAATTATACTTGTAATTGGGGGTTTAGGATATTTTGTTAAACCTAAAAACCAATTTAAGTATTATTTTATATGGTTAATAATATTTACATTAATAAACATAGTTAGTTCAATTTATTATACATTTTATACATCATTTGCATCATTTGGTGAATTTGCAACAATTGGTCAAGCGGAAACAGTAACTGGATCGATATTTGAAAAAATAAAAATTACAGACATAATATATATATTATTCCCAATATTATTTTATGTTATACATAAAAAATTATTATCATCAACATATTACTATTTTATAGATAAAATAGAAAAAGGTAAAAAAATGGTAGTATCAACTTTATTAGTAGGGGTTTTATGTTTAGGATATAGCTTTGGTGTTGCTACAAGCACAGATTATAGTAGATTAGCAAAACAATGGAATAGGGTATTTATAGTTGAAAGATTTGGAATTTTAATGTATCAATTCAATGATTTAGTTCAGTTTTTAACCCCACAAATTAGTAGTTTATTTGGATATGAAGAAGCACTAGAATCATTTAATGAATATTTTCAAAATAAACCAATTCATGAAGATAATAAATATACAGGAATTTTAAAAGGTAAAAATATAATATTTGTTCATATGGAAAGCATGCAAAGCTTTTTAATGGATTTAGAATTTAATGGGCAAGAAGTAACCCCTAATTTAAATAAATTAGCAAGTGAAGGAATGTATTTTGAGAATTTTTACCCACAAGTAAGCACAGGAACAAGCTCAGACACAGAATTTACATTACTAACAGGTTTAATGCCAGCAGCAAGTGGAACAGTGTTCGTTAGCTATTATGATAGAGAATATTTAACTATTCCAAAATATTTAAGAAACTTAGGATATTATACATTTAGTATGCATGGAAATTATGCGTCGATGTGGAATAGGAATAATGCTCATCCTTCCCTTGGATATGAAGGAATGTATTTTAGAGAATCATTTACTTTTACTGATGAAGATGTTATAAATTTAGGAATTAATGATCAATTATTTTACAAACAAGCTATACCAATAATTGAAAATATTAATAATACATATGAAAATTACATGGGAACAATAATATCTTTATCTAATCATTCACCATTTTCTATAGCAAGTGAATATAGCACTCTTGATTTGACAACGCATTGGAAAACAATAAATGAATTAACAGGTGAAGTAGTAGAAAAATCAACAGATTACTTATCAAACTCTGCAGTAGGGGAATATATAAAAAGTGCAAATTATGCCGATATAGCATTAGGAGATTTCCTAAACTATATTAATTCATCATCAGCATTTGATAATACAGTATTTGTATTTTATGGAGATCATGACGCAAAATTATCTCGCTCTGAAATTAATTATTTATATAATTTAAATCCTGAAACTGGAAAAGTATATGAAGAAGGAGAAGAAAATTACACTGAATATGATTATTATGATCACGAATTAAACAAAAGCACTCCATTAATAATATGGTCAAAAGATAAAGAGTTAAAAAAGGTATTTAATGGAACAATTTCATATTATATGGGAATGTATAACGTAGCACCAACCATACTAAATATGTATGGTATTGATAATAAATATACAGTTGGAGAAGATATTTTTTCAGTAAAAGACAATAATTTAATTGTATTTCCAAATGGAAACGTTTTAACAGATAAAGTGTATTATAATAATTCCACTGGTGAATACAAAGTATTAAAAGAAGAAAGCTTTGATGAAGACTATATTACAAATATTAGCTTAATAGGTGAAAAACGTTTAGAAATATCAAATTCAATTATAGTATATGATTTATTAAAAGAAGTTAATATAAATGGGGAATGATATGAAAAAAAAATATAAATTAGGATTAATATTGATTGCTATATCAATAGTCCTTATTTTAGTAATCGCAATTATATTCTTATTAAAAGGTGATAAAAAGGTAGAAAAAACTAAAGTAGTAGATTCAATTGACAATTTTAGTTATACCCTAGATGATAGAGATACAAAGTTAATGAAAGAAACATATAATGAACTTAAAGACATATTAAATAAAGATCAAATTGATTACGAGGCATATGCAAAAACACTTGCTAAATTATTTGTTATAGATTTATTTACAATGAATAATAAAATAAATAAATACGATGTAGGTAGCACAGAATATGTATATCCTGAAAGTGTTGATAACTTTAAATTAAACGTTGAAGATACAATATATAAAAGTATGGAAGATAATTCGGATGGAAAAAGGAAACAAGACTTGCCAGAAGTTATAAGTGTTGATGCATTAAATATTGAAGAAGTTGAATTTGAAATAAAAGAAGAAAAAGAAAAAGTTTACGAAGTTAAATTAACTTGGGAATATGAAAAAGATTTAGGATATGACGACAACGCTACAATAAAATTATTAAATGTTGATGATAAATTATATGTAGTAGAATATGCCACAGGAGAATAAAAAGGAAATGAACAAATTTAAAAGAAAATTAAAAAGATCTAATAAAGTATGTAGATTTATTTACTATGTAATTATAATAGGATATGTAATTAGTTTATTCTTTTTTATAAAAAGTATATTAAATCTAACTGGTATTGAAACGGCACTAAGAATAATATTTATAATATTTTTTGTTCTTTATTTAATTATGTATAGTTTTATAAATTTATTAAATTTACTTAGAAGAAAATATAAAGTATTAATTATAACATCCATTATATCTTTGATATTTATAGCAATTTTTAGTTTTGGGGCATATTACATAGATATAATTTATAATAATTTAAATAATATGACTGAAAGTAAAGAACTAGTTTATACATCTTATTTAATAACTTTAAAAGATACAGAATTTGATAATGATTCAACAATTGGTATGATTAGTGATGAATCAGATATTGAAGGTTTCGAATTAGCAAAAAAACTTTATAGCAAAGAAAAATTAGCCAATAGCATAAGTGACTATGAAGATTATTATATAATGTTAAATGATTTATATTCAAAAAAAATTGATGCGATATTTGTTCCTAGTAATTATATAACATTATTTAGTAATGAAGAAAAATATCAAAATATATCTAACGATACAAAAGTTATATATAAATATAGTGAAGAAAGAAAAAATGAAGATTTAGTATTATCTAGTAATAAAAAATTTGATGAACCATTAACCTTCTTATTATTAGGTGTAGATTCTGAAATAGATGGATTAAATGCAAATGCAGCATTTAATGGTGATACTCTTATGATTGTTACATTTAATCCAACCACATTACAAACAACAATGGTTAGTATTCCAAGAGACACATATGTTCCAATTGCATGCAGAAATAATAAATATTCAAAAATAAATTCATCAGCTGCTTATGGAACAAATTGTGTAATTGACACAATAGAAAATTTTTTATCTGTAGAAATAGACTATTATGTTAAAATAAATTTTAAAGGTGTAGTAGATTTAGTAGAGGCATTAAATGGAATTGAAGTGGATGTAGAGGCTCCAACATACAATGCTGATAAATACGACGGAAAAATGTGTGAACAAAATTCTGATAGAGAATTTGGTAATAAATTAGTATGTATAGAACCAGGTTTACAAACACTTAACGGAGAACAAGCATTAGCATATGCAAGAAATAGACATTTATATATTGGAAGTGATTTAGATAGAATAAGACATCAACAACAAGTTGTTGAAGCAATTGCCAAAAAAACACTAAGTTTTAGTAGTATAAAAGACTTTCAAGATATACTTAATGCAATAAGTAATAATATAGCAACAAATATGGATACAAATACTATGTTATCAGGATATAATGTTGTTAAAAATATGGTTGCAAATGTTTTATCTGGAGAAGACCTATTAAGTATTAATAAAGCATATTTAGAAACGTATGATTTAAGAGTATATTTACCTAATTCTTACTCATATACTTCTGCTCAAGGCTATTATGTAGATAGTTTAAAAGATATTCAAAATGCATTAAAAATAACATTAGGATTAGAAAAAGAAGAAGAAATAAAAACATTTAGTTTTTCAGTTAATGAAGAATATGAAGTTTATAGTCCAGGTAAAGGATATAGAAAAGAACAATCAGTTTCATTATTCCCTAGCTTTATAGGAAAAACATTATCAGAAGCAGAAGAATTTTGCAATGAAAACGGAATAAAATTCGATTATAAATATGTTGACCCAGGTGATCAATATTATAATAGTGATGTAAATGTTGGACTAATTGGTGATCAAAGTGTTAACATTGGAGTATTGTTGCAAGATGTAAACGAGTTGACAGTATATATTGTAAATAGCAAAGCAGCAATAAGTGATGAACCATCAACAAGTGATGAATCAGACGAAGAAGATTCAAAAAATGATGATTCTGAAAAAGAAGAGGAAATAATAAAAGACCTAATAGGTGAATAAAACGCTTAGGAATATCCTAAGTGTTTTTAATAAAAAGGAGCATAAAACATGTTTAAAGATAAAAAAATAATAATTTTTGACTTAGATGGAACATTAATAGATTCTATAGATATTTGGAACCAGGTAGATGTTGAATTAGTAAAAAGAATTAGTGGAAAAAGCATAAAATTTTCCGAAATAGAAAATTTAAGAGACGCTATCATGATGAATTGTAAACCAAATGAAGATAAATATTTAAAATACTTTGAAGAATTAAAAATAAAATACAATTCACATTTAACACCAAAAGAAATTTCAAAATTAAATGATGAGATAGCATTGGAACTATTAGAAACGGTTATAGATTATAAAAAAGGAGCAGCTGAGCTAATAAAGAAATTAAAACCAAATTTTAAATTAATTATTGCAACAACATCTCCTAAATATATGGTAGATATATACATAAACAAAAACAAAAATATAATAAATAAAGCTGACATAAAAAAATATTTTGATGGAATATATACCAAAGAATCTGTTAAAAGTTTAAAACCAGACCCTGAAATATATTTGAAAATATTAAATGATTATAAAGTATCACCAGAAGAATGTTTAGTTTTTGAAGATTCAATAGAAGGAATAAGAGCTAGTAAAAAAGCAGGCATAAAAGTAGTTGCAGTATATGATAAATATAGTAATAAGTATAGAAAAATAATAGATAAAGAGTCTGATTATCAAATAAAATCATTTACAGATTTATTAGATTAAAACTAAATATAAATAAATATTGTTAATTTAAATATAATATTTTATAATTAAATTAAGAATAGAGGTAAAAAAATGAATGAAGAAAAAAACATTTTAATAAGTTTAAAAGAAAAACTATCACAATATAATTATGAAGATCTTGAAAAAATATTATTAGCCCAAGCAAAAGAAAATTTTGAATTAATGGATGAATGTGAGGAAAATAATGGAAATTAGAGCAATGACAAGTGATGGATATTACGTTGATGAAGAAAATTATTATCTTGGATTAGGTATTAATAAAGAAACATTGCAAACTTTAAGAATAAGGAGCACAGCAATAATTTTAAATACTATTACTGCAGAAAATAAAATAGCGTCTTTAATTTATATAATATGCCATAGAGCAGGTGTATTTAAAAAAATGTATGAAGCTAATGTTATATCAATTGCTGATTTAATAAAATGTATAACAATACAACCAAAATGCTTATTTTATTTGCCATACAGAGTAAAAATAAATGAAGATTTTAGAAATGCTGTAATAGAAAATGTTCAGCCAGATTGGTATGATTATTTACCAAAAGATATTGCAGATAGACCAGATATTCAAATAAAGTGTAATAGAACAGCTCAATTATATGATGAAAGAGGAAGAGATAAAAATGGTTATGATATAAACTGGAGAGATTGGAATGGAAATTTAATATCATTTTTTACACTTGAAGGCGATTTTCCAATAAGGTCTAAAGAAGACTATATTAAATTGTATGAAGAATATTTAAACAGCAAAACATCAGTATCAGTATTTTGTGTTAAATATAAAATAAGTTCCCCTGATGGATTTAATGAAATGTTAAAAAGAATTCAAGCAGAATCATATATAGATAAAAAAACAATAAGAGATTTTAAAAATGACGTAGGACGTAGATTTTTTAATTTTTCGCTTGAAATAATAAGAAAAATAGTAAATAAAGAAATGACTTTTGAAGATTATATTAATAATTATTATACTCCTGGTGCAACAAATGTTAGTTTTTATTTTAGTAAAATGAACCAAAGTGATAAAACAAAATTTGCATTAGAAGTTTTAGATTATATGAGTAAAAATCCTTATTTACTTTCAAATAACTTTTTTAAATTTTTTGATGACCATAGAAATAGTATTGAAGATAACCTTCATTTTTACATAAAAAGAAATTTGCCCATGCCAGAGTATAGAGAGCAAATTCAACGTTTTTATGACATATTAAAAATTATTAAAGGACATTTTCAATCATATAATAGACAACAAATGTATTGTAAATATATAATTAATGGAACTACTTATCAAATTGATGATAATATCATAGATCAAGCTTATGCTTACTGTAACGACAAAGGATATACATTATCTAAAACTGCAATGATTTACTTATGTAAACAAATAGCAATAGGAAATATTGCTTATAAAAAGGAAATGGAAGAAGAAAAAGAAGAAATGATAGATTCTATAGCAGAACTTATTTTAAAAGGGGCAGAAATGAAAGATTACATTGAATATAGAAAAAAACAATCAAATAAAAGGTAACAAATAAAAATCTGAAACATATAAATTTCAGATTTTTATTTGGAACTTCTTTTTTTCGTAGAACTTTTTTTCTTTTTAGTATTCTTTCTTTTAGTAGGACTTACATAACCATTTGATCTATTAGAAGAATTATTTTTTCTTTTATTTGTGTTTTTAACATTAACTTTATTTTTACTAATTGGAGCTTTTTTATTAACATTAGTATTCTTTTTAGAATTATTGCTTTCTTTTTTAATGTTTTTATCATTATTTACTTTTTTAGATGCAGAAATAGTAACTTTATCTTTAATATTATTAGTTAATTTTTTACTTTGATGTTTTATTATATCTTTATTGTTTTTTAAATCTTGTATTTCAACTTTAGTCATTTTCTTTTCTAATTTAGTTAGTATAACCCACAAAATGCCAACGAAAAGAACAACTAAATAAATAGATATTAAAACAATATAAACAATGTCAATTCTATCAAAATGTTTTCCCATTCCTAACCACCATATATAAAACAATTATATTATAAATTAATAAAAAAATACAACAATTTTACATAGTTTGGCATATTATTTTGTAAATAATTTGTTGAAATTAGTCAAAAATCTCAACTTAAACACTTTTAGAAGAGCAAAACCTCCCAATCCCTTTGTTTATGAGGGTTTGAGAGGTTTTTAAAT
>CALVXN010000058.1 GCA_944371315.1 uncultured Bacilli bacterium
AGCGAACTTCTGAAAGAAATAGATCACGTCGTCCGAAACGATGATGACATTGAAAAAGCACTAGATTTGGTGGATCGTGAAGTCCTTACTAAATTGTTAGGCATTGAACAGGATGTTTGTTCTCGATGTAGGGGCATTTGGAAAAAAATGCAGAGGAGAAGATTAGGACGAGGATAATGCTCTGTGTAAAATATACCATTGTAGATATGTGACACTTATGCCTGATCAAAATATCTCGTTATAGGGTGGGTGGTGATAATATGAGGCAAGCAGATAGTACGATTAAAGGATACCTATATCAATTTAACAAATCTATTTATGAAATTTTGCAATCAAAAGATGATGAAATAGTTACCCTTGAAGGTGTTATTGAGGACATTGATATTCAATCACCTACCAGCCTAACCACAATCCAGTGTAAATATCATGAAGACAAAAAATATCAAATTTCAAGTGTAGTAGCACCAATTTTGGAAATGTTGTGCCACTATTGCGAATGTTCTGTACTCGGAAAGTCTGTTTCGTATATTCTTTACGCCTATTATGAAGAAAATGTTGATACAGTATCCTTAAAATCTTTTTCTGATTTTCTTGAATCTACAAATGACAAAGAAATTCTTGTTAAATATTTCCATAGAATATATACTATAGCGGATTCAGAAATACTGAAAATAGCTAACAAGCCGCAAAAGAGCAAAGATGACAAGGATAAAATTTTAGCTTACTATAAAATTAACAGGAATAAACTCGTATTGCGAACTGATATATTGGAATTTTGGAAATGCTTTACTTATATTCCGGCTGAACAGTTTGATGCACTGCAAGAAAAAATTATTCAATCTTTTGCAGAAGTAGTAAGTGTAGATACTGCAGAAGCTCTATATTATCCTAATGCATTTTCTTTAGTTGCAACTATATCTGCCAAGCCTAATAAAGATGATCGAAATATTACAAAGGTTGAATTGTTGGACTATTTAAGTACGCAAAAATCAGTGTTGCTTACAAAATGGACTTTAGAGGCACTAGATAGAGTTAAATTGCTAAGAAGCAAACGGGATTTTTTAAAAGCATACTTTTCCTCGAATTCGAGTGTTAGAGCCTTTGTGTTCTCTGATGATTTTTTAGAAAAGAATCAAGGAACAATTTTTCCGTTTATCATTCAATATTTAGATAAATATTTCAAAAAGCGAAAGTTGCAAAAACAACCTATTTTTATTTTTGGAGATGGTAGTTCGGCTTTACTACAGACGGTATTGATTAGCTTGTATAAATATCAGAGATCTGTAAATACCGGATTAATTGGCAACGAATTTATTGCTGATAGTTTTATTTGCGATACATACTGTGCAGCAGATTTTGCTTGTAAGATGACTCAGATTCAAAATATTTCGTCAGAAATATTAGAAAAATGCCGTGTTAATCAGTTATATATTATCGGAGAGAATGGGTATTCTTTAGAAAGCTCCAATTATTCTATAGAATATCTTGATGTTGCGGACACAGCGACGCTTAAATATTTGGTATGGCTGTCCATGAGATTGGAGGAGTAGAGTAGTATATGATTGAGATTGGTAAAGTTATTGCTAGTACACCAGGCACAATTCAGGTGATATTAAAAGATGTTGAAGTATTCGAAAACAATAAACCTAACATTAGAATCTCTAGATATGTGGTAATTGAGGATGGCAATGATCTTAAAATTCTTGCCGCTATCCAGAATATTTCGGCTGTACAGTCAAATGATGCAAAACCAATTAGTTATACACTCTCATGTTCTCCCATTGGTTGCTATTCGGAAGATGAAGATGGTATTCATTTTAGGCAGGGTGGAGTTAATTTGCCATCTCCAACAGAACCTGTATACATACCTGAGGATGAAATTATTAATGCTATATTTAGCAGCAATGATAATTTTTCCTTTTATGTTGGACAACTTTCTAATAACAAAACGGTAAAATATTTCGTGGATGGTAATCGTTTTTTCGGAAAGCATATTGCGGTGGTTGGTTCAACAGGGTCCGGAAAATCTTGTGCAGTTGCAAGACTGTTACAAAACATTATGAAGATCAACCAGGGGCACAATGAAAATGTAGGATCTCTCAAAAATTCACATGTTATTATTTTTGATATTCATTCAGAGTATCAATCAGCGTTTACGTTGGATGAGCAAGAAGCTTTTAGTTTAAATTGCTTGGACGTTGAAAAGCTGTGCTTGCCGTATTGGTTGATGAATTCACAGGAATTGGAATCACTTTTCATTGAAAGCAACGAAATGAATTCGCACAATCAAATTTCCCAGTTTAAAAAAGCTGTTGTTCTGAGCAAAGAAAAGCATAATCCTGAAATGGAGCATATCACATATGATACTCCAGTTTATTTTGATATCGAAGAAGTATATCGTTATATCAAAAATAAAAATGCTGAGGTAATCAATAAGAAAGAGGGAAGCCCTCGCCTCCCTAAAGAAATTGATGGAACATTGATTGAAAATCCAGATACAGTCTATCTCACTAGAGAAATTGAATTTGCACCTACCAGTACATCTAAAGAGTCTAAGGCATCACCAGGTCCATACAATGGGGAGTTTGAAAGATTTGTAACGCGATTAGAAACAAAGCTTTCAGATAAACGTTTGAAGTTTATTACAGCCCCCAAAAGAAACTCTGGGGAACAGTATACAACCCAAGACTTTGCAGAAATTCTTAAACAATTCTTGGGTTATATAGATAAATGCAACGTGACCATTATAGATTTAAGCGCTATCCCATTCGAAGTCTTGAGTATCGTCATTAGCTTGCTTTCGCGGATTATTTTTGACTTTGCTTTTCATTATTCTAAGATTAGACATCAAGATGGCCTAGTTAACGATATACCATTTATGCTTGTTTGTGAAGAGGCTCATAATTATATTCCTAAAAATGGTGGAGCGGAATATGCAGCTTCCAAGCATTCTATTGAACGAATAGCAAAGGAAGGGCGCAAGTATGGACTAAATTTAATGGTTGTGAGTCAACGTCCATCCGAAGTATCAGAGACTATTTTTTCTCAGTGCAATAACTTTTTAGTGCTTAAGTTAACAAATGTAAATGACCAAAATTGCATAAAAAATCTGTTGCCAGATAATAATGCTTCTTTAGTAGATGTACTCCCTACACTTTCAGCGGGAGAATGTTTAGCTGTCGGTGATGCTGTTCCACTACCAGCTGTTATCAAAATGGATATGCCATATCCAGTTCCTAACTCCAGTAATGTGAACGTCTATGATGAATGGAATAAAGACTGGATTGATATTGCGTTCGACGAAGTAATTAGGCGTTGGAGAAAAGAATAGGCTTGAACAGCAAGCATCTTGGACATATAATCAGAACGAATGCTGGCAACACCATGGCAACAAAAAATCAGATAGCCTCTACTATCTGAATAATGGAAATAATGCCAATACCCTGAACTAAATCCCATAAGCAAATCCGTTTAGAAAACTTCTGACAGGAGCGAGAGGGAATGACGCTCGAAACGGCGAAAACCCGCATGAATACAGGCTTTTTT